>JAFPVN010000190.1 GCA_017395275.1 Candidatus Methanomethylophilaceae archaeon
CATGATCAGCGTGTTGGGGATCATCTCGTTGTGGGTGAACACGGCTCCGAAGAGTCCGAAGTCGGGGTCGCTCACGAAGCTGTCGGGGTCCCACTGGGGTATGAGGTAGATGCCTTCCGCCGCGAGTTCGGACGTCGCATCCAGTTTGCCTATGACGATACCGACGATCCATGTCGCGATCAGTCCGACGAACACCGCGTACCATCTCTTCTGGTGGTACAGGAGGAGGGTCACGACCAGACAGAACAGCGACAGGAGGACGCCGGGGTCCGCCAGGGGTCCGAGCGTCAGTGCCGAACCGTTCCCGTGGACGATGATGCCCCCGTTGTACAGTCCGACCAGCGCGATGAAGAAACCTATCCCCGCGGAGATCGCCAGCTTCATGGATTTCGGGATCTCGTCGAGGACCCTCATCCTCAGTCCGGTGACGGTGAGGAGGAGGAACAGCACTCCCGACACGAACACGATCATGAGTCCCTGTTCGAAGGTGAATCCCATCGTCAGGCATATCGTGTACGACAGGAACGCGTTCACACCCATACCGGGAGCGAGCGCCACCGGGAACCTGGAGTACAGGCCCATCAGGAGACACGCTATGATGGCCGCCAGCGCTGTGGCGGTGAACAGTTGGTTGAAGTTGTATGTCGGAGACGCCGCAGGCGAAAGGATGCTGGGGTTGACGATCAGGATGTACGCCATCGCCAGGAACGTGATGATTCCGCCCTTGATCTCGTTCTGAATGGTCGAGCCTCTCGCACTGATGCGGAAGAACTCGTCGATTTTCTGCATGAAGCCGCCCGATTGGGGGCTGCCCGACTCTGAATCAGACATGGTTATAAATCGCGAAGGCGCGAGATAAAACTAACGAGATGGTACGCATCCTGTTCGTACAGTTGGCGTTAAAAAAAGGTAAGTGTCGGGTTTCCCCGACTAATGAGTTTAAGCGGCTGCGCTCTTCTTGTTCTCCATCGCTATGGTGATCTGCCTCAGCAGGAATATCACACCGACCATGGCCGCACAGGCGACGATGGTGACGATCCAGGACTGGATGAACCCAGCGATGATGTAGAACACGAAACAAGTCCCCGCCACGACCAGTGCATAGGGTACCTGCGTGGATACGTGGACGACGTGGCTGCACTGTGCCCCTGCGGATGACATGATGGTCGTATCCGAGATGGGCGAGCAGTGGTCACCGAATACGGCTCCCGCCATGCATGCCGAGATGGCGATGATGAGGAGGGAGTAGTTGTCGGGGAAGACAGACACCACGATGGGCAGGAGGATTCCCATTGTACCCCAGGATGTTCCCGTGGAGAATGCGATGAAGCAAGCCACGAGCATGAAGATTGCAGGCAGGAAGTTCTCGAGGCTGCCCGAGTCCGCGAGCGCGTCCGCAACGAAGGCGGAGGATCCGAGTGCCTTGGTCATGGTCGTGAGCGACCAGGCGAAGATCAGGATCAGGATCGCAGGGACCATGTTACGGAATCCCTTGGGCAGCGCATCCATGAGGTCATGGAACGTGGAGGCCTTGCGCAGGACGAGGTAGATGATCGTCAGGATCAGACCGATGATCGAACCCATGGCGAGTCCGCGTGCCGCATCCGCGTCGGCGAATGCCTGGACGAAGTCCTTTCCGTCGAACAGTCCGCCGGTGTAGACCAGGCTGACGATGCATGCGGGGATGAGGAACAGGAAGATCGGGAGGACCAGATCGAGGATGTGGCCGTTCTCGTTGACTTTCTCCTCTACGACGTTCTCGTAGGGCCTGTCGGTGGTGGAGAACAGATCGCCGTTGTTCATCGCGTTGTCCTCATGCTTCTTCATCGGACCGAAGTCGAAACCGAGGAGACAGATGGTGACGACCATCACGATGGTGAGGATCGCATACAGGTTGTATGGGATACATTCGACGAAGATCTCCATGGTGTTGTGGCCGTAGACGTCCTCTCCGAGGTTGGAGGTGACCGCGGCTGCCCACGAACTGACCGGCGCGATGATGCATATGGGTGCGGCAGTGGAATCGATGAGATATGCCAGCTTGGCACGGGAGATCTTGAACTTGTCCGTAAGCGGGCGCATGATGGAACCGACCGTGAGGCAGTTGAAGTAGTCGTCCACGAAGATCAGTACTCCGAGGAAGAACGTGGACAGCTGCGCCATCCTGCGGGACTTGATGTGCTTGAGGGCCCACTCTCCATAGGCCTTGGTACCTCCTGATTTGAGGACCAGCACTCCGATTATTCCGAGGATCACGAGGAACACGAGGATACCTGCATCCCAGCTGTCTGCCAGCACGCCGACGAATCCGTCATCGACGACGTGGTTGATCGTGAGGACGCCGTCGAAGTCGGCCCAGAGGACGGCTCCGATGAGGATACCGACGAACAGTGAGGAGAACACCTCCTTGGTGATGAGCGCCAGCGTGATGGCGATCAGGGGCGGGATGAGTGCCCAGACCGTCGTGTAGAACCTATTGGA
>JAFPVN010000191.1 GCA_017395275.1 Candidatus Methanomethylophilaceae archaeon
CCCGAACCTGCGGGAGCCCATGTACTCCACGAAGGACCCGTGGGGGATGAGGATGACGTTCTCGTCCAGCAGCTCGCCCACGCGCTCCTCCATCTCGTCGAAGTCCGCGTACTTGATGATCTTGTCCGGTTTCGCCAGGGGGAAGGCGTCGTAGTACTTCGTGCTGTGCGATATGGTGAGCCCGAGGGTCTTGAAACCCATCTTCCTGGCACCGTGGAATATCTGCAGAGAGGAATGGGAGCATAACGTGGCGATCGTGAGGTCTTTGAGGTCGTACCCTTCGATAATCTCGTCGATCTTGCCCTTGGGAACCATATCCGATTATTGCCTTCCACGATATAAACATAGGGGTTGGTAACAGCCAGACTGTCGGCCGTCCGCCGGGCGCTTTTATACTTGTTTCCCGCCTCCGCCGCCGTGGTCCACGGAGCATAAACGAGGGTTTAAGGACGGGTACCGCAATGGGCCGGAACGCCCGAGAGGGCCAAGGTCGATACTATGGAAATGGATGAACTAACACCCCACATACAGGAACTGAAAAGGGTGCTCGGAGACAAGATCGACGACGAACAGCTCATGGCTGAACTGAACAAGTACCTTAACGAATACCACACCGGGATAGAGTCCGCCAAGCGCGGCATCATCCGCAAGTACGGCGGAGGGGACGTCGTCTCCTCCTTCGTCACGGCCTCGTCCGTGGTCAAGAAGATCAAGGACCTGGACGGGTCGGAGCAGAACGTGGACCTCATCGCGAAGGTCGTCTTCGTGGACTCCAAGGAGATCACCGTGAAGGGCCTCAGCAAGAGGATCCTGTCCGGAATCCTCGGGGACGAGACCGGCACCGCGTCGTTCACCGTCTGGGAGCCGGGCGAGACCGTCCTGGAGAAGGACACCACCTACAGCTTCAGGAACTGCTACTGCCGCCTCTGGAACGACAAGGTCCAGATCAACCTGGGCAACCGCGGGAAGGTCGAGAGCGCCGGCGGCATCACAGTCAACGTGCCGGAGCGCACCATCGACGTGTCCTCGGTGGCCGAGTGCAAGATCGGCAGCATCAAGGAGGGCATGGGAAGCGTCACCGTGACTGGGAAGATCCTGTCCACCGAGGTCAGGAACGTAGTGGTCAAGGGAGAGCCGAGGACCGTCTACTCCGGCATCATCGCCGATGACACCGGCAAGATACAGTACTCCGCATGGAGCGACCACCAGCTGAAGGAGGGTGAGACCATCTGCGTCAAGAACGCCTACATCAGGGCGTGGAAGAGCATCCCCCAGCTGAACATCGGCGACAGGAGCGAGGTCACCCGCGTGGATGCGGTCTTCGACGCGGTCGGCGATTCCAGCACGCAGAGGACCATCGCGGAGATCAACAGGATCGGCGGCGGCCTGGACATCAAGGTCCAGGGCATGATCGTCGACGTCAGGGCCGGGAGCGGCCTCATCAAGAGGTGCCCCCAGTGCAACAGGTCCATCATGAACGGCGCGTGCTCCACGCACGGGACCGTCGAGGGAATCAACGACATGAGGATGAAGATCGTGGTCGACGACGGCACCGGAGCCATCGGGGCCGTGATCAACCGCGCCGACACCGAGAAGGTCACCGGCGTCAAGATGTCGGCCGCAGAGCAGCTGGCCTCCCTGCAGGGGGAGGGCGTTGTCGCCAGGGACCTGACCGCCAGGG
>JAFPVN010000192.1 GCA_017395275.1 Candidatus Methanomethylophilaceae archaeon
CATCTCATCCGTCATGATGGGGGACCCGCCCGCGCAGATGGCGACGTTGGCGCAGTCGTTGACAGTGACGTAGTTGGTGATCAGATGCACAAGGGGGCTCTTCGCCCTGACGTTGGCCATAAGGCTCGAATCGGACATGTTCCGTGAATCCTGGTTATCGTATAAAGCATTTCACTGTTTCAGGCTCACATCCCGTAGGGAGGTCATTTTTTGTGAGTCTGGCTCATCGGAGTTGGAGCGTGATGCCAATTCCCGTGCTCCTTTATCTATAAATAAAATAAGGACAGGCTTTTTATATCGAATCGGCTATGCGCTTTCCGTTTAAAATGACTGCCGAAGAAGTCAACCAGAGGAAAGACGAGCTCGAATCCGTCGAGGAACCTGTCACCGAGACAGCGGAGCCCGTCGCCGAGAAGCAGGTTGCAAAACCGTCGAAGGGAGCGGACAGGCAGAAACGCGAGAAGGCCAAGGCGAAGAAGCAGAACGGTTTCGTCGCCTATCTGAAGAAGGCCGACCCGATCGCCATGACATGTTTCGTGGTCATCATCCTCGCATTCGCCGTTGTCCTGGGATCGTACATCAATTCGGAGTACTTCGCATCTGAATCCAGCGGCACCGCGTCCAGCGGAAGCACCGTCGAGGTCGAGTACGTCGGATCCTACTTCTGCTATTATGACGAGACCGGAGCGGTCATCTTCGACACCAACATGGAGAGCGTCGCCAACAACGCCGACAACACCTTCAGCCCCGGATGGAGCGCAAAAGATTCCTACTCCCTGCTGAGCTTCACCATCGGCGGAACGCAGGTCATCAAGGCATTCGGAGACGCATGCGCGGGACACTCCGTCGGCGATGTCGTCAAGGTCGAGGTCCCCGCATCCGACGATGCGTACGGAAAGACCGACAGGACCGAGGGCGTCGCCAAGACCTTCACCGTGAAGACCAACGGAAGCATGAGCCTCGATGCGTACAACGCGCTCTGCGGAACCTCGTACACCTCGTCCTCCGACATCACGGTGTCGCCGATCGAGAATGTCGATATCATCGCAAGCGTCGACGGCAAGAACGTCAACTACGTGTTCCCCACGATCGCCGCAGGCGACTACAAGCTCGTCACGGGAGCCGAGGTCAGCGTCAGCAACGTCACCGCAGGTTCGTTCGATCTTACTTACAAGACCGAGGCCAACGCGGTCCTCAAGGGAATCATCGCCGAGCCCGGCGACGGGAACATGCAGACCGCCTACATCGAGCACAAGTCCGGAGAGGACACGATCTCCTATTGGATCAGCGACAACTCCGCACATGCCGAGCAGGAAGGCGAGACGATGTACTTCTACATCAAGATCAAGTCGATCAGTAGCTGAGACGCTTGATTCAAACCCCTTATCCTTCTGTACTTTTCACAATTGTTCTGTGATTTCAGGTTTATTTATTCAGGCCTGAATATTCAAAATACAGGTCAACTCTTTTATTATTCCATTTTTTGAAAATCCGTGCGCCTCAAATTAGGGGCTATAATGAGCTGCATGGAATGGATTAAATGATCAGGATCTTTATTAGGACAACATTTCTGATTATTGTATTTGCCATTTCATTATCGATCCTTATTTCTGACGATTCTGAAGCATCCACAACAATTGAGGTTGAAGGGATATTGTATGAATTAGATGAAGATGTTGCAACTGTTGTTGATTATAGTTCTACTGGATCAACTGTAATTATTCCAGAAACTATTGTTTACAATGAGCAGTCATATTCTGTCAATGCAATCTCGAGCGATGCTTTCAGAAATAACGTATCGCTCTATATCCTCGTAGTTCCAAAAACAGTAAGCAACATAGGTAGCAATTTTGTGGCAGGTTGCACCAGTCTATCATATTTGTTATTGAAAGAATCAACAGAGCCAGTAATGGATTCAGATTCTCTGAAGGTAGATAAAACATGCAACCTGTATACTGATTTTCCATTTGATACTCAGAAGTTATTATTGTACAAAGGAACCACTTCTTTGGAGATGTATCGTCTAAAAACATCGGGTGCACTGATTATTTTTAATGATTCGATTCATGGTATAACCAATTACCATGTTCGGGAAAAAGGAGAAGAGTTTGTAATCAATCAATCTCTGTCCTGTCAAGAATGTGTACTTTTAGGGTGGAATTGTAATAATCAAATGTTGCATCTAGGTGAAAGTATCGTCGTTCAGGATGATTTTGTTACGTTGACACCCGTCTTAGAACGTTCATCATATGATGTAAGATACTATTCAGACGGAGTATTGGTTGAAACACGTACTTTTTCTGTGCATCGTGCACCAGTTTTCAATTTTGTAATCGAAAAAACCGGCTATTCATTCCAATATTGGGATCCGGAACTGTGTGATAACGGAGATTACGAGATGACTGCTGTTTGGTGCATTAATAGGCACGTTGTCTTATTCACTGTACTTGGGCAGAATTATTATGATGACATCTATGATTACGGGGAATCGATAGTATTTCCACCTACTCCCAATATCACAGGGTATGATTTTGTCAGATGGGAATCTGATTATTCTGGGGATACAGTTCCAGATTTCGATCTTGTGTTTTCTGCAGTAATGAGCATTAAACAATTCGATATCACATACTTGGATGAGAATGGTAACCCGATTACTATTCAAACTTTAGATTATGGTGCTACAGTTGTTCCAATACCAATACCCAATAAACCCGGGTTTAGTAGAGTGAGATGGGAACCAGCATTACCAAACAGGATGCCTGCCAATAATCTGACAGTCACACCAACATACAGTATCCATAGGCACACAGTGACCTTC
>JAFPVN010000193.1 GCA_017395275.1 Candidatus Methanomethylophilaceae archaeon
GGACCCAGGTGGAAGTCCACTGAGTCGATCGCCATCTTGGGGATGTCCGTGAGCATGGTCCTCCTCAGGGCGTTGGCCTTCGCGGGCGATGCGTCCCTCAGGATGAACCTGCATTTCCTCTCCTCCATTTCGAGAATCTTAATGTCCATGGTCAGACCTCCTCAGACCCTGCGTCCTCTGCGTCCGCCCTTCTTCTTCGTACCGTCGTGAGGTACGGGGGTCACATCCTCGATGCGGCCGATCTTGAGTCCGGCCCTGGTGAGGGCACGGATCGCTGCCTGGGCTCCGGGTCCGGGTGATGTGGACTTGTTTCCTCCGGGAGCGCGGACCCTGACGTGGATTCCGACGAAGTCCTTCTCCTTCGCGGCGTCAGCGACCTTCTCGGCTGCCCTCTGTGCTGCATAGGGCGAGGACTCGTCCTTCGCCTGCTTGACGACCATTCCTCCGGTGGCCTTGGTGATTGTCTCGGCTCCGGTGATGTCGGTGAGGGTGATCATGATGTTGTTGTAGCTCGCGTAGATGTTCGCGATTCCCCATTTCTGTGTGGCTGCCATTTTCACTCCTCCTCGGGGATGGGTGCTTCGTCGTCCTCGACTTCCTTTGCGGGGGCTGCTGCCTCGGCCTTGGCCGCCGCTGCCCTGGCAGCCTGGTTGGCGGCTGCCTGCTCAGCAGAGATCCTCATGGGGTGCATGTCGTCCGTGAAGGGCGATGCGGGGGCGTACTCGATCGAGGACTCCTCCTTCCTGAGGACGATGTATCCGGGGACCGTGACCCTGTGGCCGTTCATGAAGATGTGTCCGTGGACGATCATCTGCCTCGCCTGCTTGACGGTGGATGCCATTCCCTTCTCGAATACGAGGGTCTGGAGCCTGCGTCCGAGGATGTCCTCCTCCTTCAGCACGAGGATGTCGTTCAGGGTCGCTCCCTCGAGGGGGAGGACTCCCATGCGTCCGCACTTGGCGATGAGCGCATCGGACTCGCGCTTCGCCTGGGCGTCGCCGGTCCTGAGAAGAGCCTGGAGCTCCCTTGCCTGCTTCCTGAAGTTCCTCAGGACGGACTGGGCCTTCCAGACCTCTGTCTTGTTCTTAAGGCCGAACTGGTTGACGAGGACGACCTCTGCCTTGATCCTCTCGCCCTGCCAAGGGTGCGAAGGGGTGTCGTATGACCTGCGTGAAAATTTAGGATCTCCCATTCAAACCACCTTACTTCTTCCTGACGACTCCCATTGTGAGTCCGTGGCGTCCGTTGGACCTAGTCCTCTGTCCTCTGACCTTGTGGTGTTCCTCGTGCCTGATTCCGCGGTAGCAGCGGATCATCTTCATCCTGTTGATGTCGTCCTTCTGGACGAGGTCGAGGTCGTTTCCGAGCAGGTGCATGTCCGCACCGGACTCGTAATCGTTCTGACGGTTGATCGCCCACTGGGGAGCGTACTCGACGTAGGATGTGACGAGCGACTCGAGCTCTGCGACCTTCTCATCGGAGAGGGATCCCATCTTGACTGCGGGGTCGATACCTGCCTTCTTGGCGATGATCTCGGCAACCCTCTTTCCGACTCCCTTGATGCTCTGGAGACCGATGACAGTCCTCTTCTGACCGTCGATATCGCTGTTGGCGATACGGACGATGTAGTTGAAGTTCTCATCCTCAGTCTGCTTAGGCTGATTGTCCTTCTTTGCCATTTTTATTCCTCCGTAAATGATCCCCGTGAGGGGAGGTATCCAAGTGCCAGGACCTTACGGGTCGGCACTCTCAGTTTTCGTCACCATGGACGGGTCCTGAGTTTACGTGGCAAGTGCGAAAGCGTTATCCTTTATAAATATTAGGACGCGCGCCCTCTCTTATATTATAGTAATAGTGCCGAAGGCCGGATTCGAACCGGCGAACTCCTACGAGAACAGATCTTGAGTCTGTCGCCTTTGACCAGGCTTGGCAACTTCGGCCTGTGTGTCCGTATCCACGAGGGATTAATAAAAGTTGGGTGGGGGGGAGGTCAGTGTACGGTGGTGACCTCTCCCTTGGGTCCGGCGATGTACACTGTGTGCTCCCACTGCGTGACGCATCCGCCCTTGACCTCGTTGAGGATGGCGTAGCTGGATGCGACGCCCTGGCGGACCAGCTTCTTCAGCAGGAACTCGGCCTTTGGATAGTCGCAGCTCCTGGCGCAGAAGGGAAACGTGGAGAACTCCTCCATGATGTAATCGTAGAATTGGCGGAGGTCGGGCTCCTTCGGAGGGACCTCCCTGGCGATGCGGCAGATGTTCCCCGGACGTCCGGAGGTGATGAGACCCTCCCCGTTGGTGGCGAAGGGCTCGCACGCGATGACCATGCCGGCCTTCAGTGTGTCGGTATTGCCGTCGTCGTAATTGGGTATGGAAAGTCCGGCGTGGAGGTTGTAGGGCTCGATCTGGTGTCCGGAGAGGTTCCTGACGGGCTGGTAGCCCATGCCGGTGATGGTCATGTTGACCACCTTCCCGATCTCGTTTATCGCGAGGCCCTCGCCTATGAACTCCATGACGGCATCCCTGGCGTTGTGGGCGGCATCGATGAGGTCCCTGAACCTGTTGGTCCCGACCTCCACTGTACCGGCGGTGTCTCCGACGTAACCGTCGAGTGCCGCTCCGCAGTCCACCTTGACGACGTCGCCGACCTCGAAGGTCAGCTTGTCGGTGCATGACGGGGTGTAGTGCGCCGCGATCTCGTTGACGCTGATGTTGCAGGGGAACGCGAGCTTGCATCCGTTCTTCCTGATGTATCCCTCGACCTCCTGGGCGACGTCGTAGTACTTAACGCCCTTCTTGACGAGCGAAAGACCCAGATCCCTGGCTTCGGCAGAAACCCTCCCTGCCTTGCGGAGCTTCTCGAGCTGTTCCTGGTTAAGCATAGAGCGCATCCTCGATCTGTTTCTTGGAGATGTCGCCCTGACGTATTATCTCCACCTTGCCCTCCGATATCCACACGATGGTGGAGGGCCTTCCGGTACCCGTGGTGCCGTCGTCGAGATAGGTGGCCACGGACTCCCCGAAGTCCCTCTGGGCCTCCTCGACGGTGGTAGCGTCGGGGTGCGAGTGCAGGTTCGCCGACGTGGCCACCAGCGGTCCGGTGCGCTTGATGAGCTCCAGCGCCACCTTGTTGTCCGGGATACGGATGCCGACCTTGTGGGACATGGCGGTGACCATGTCGGGGACGTTGGGGTTCTTGTCGGTGATGATGGTGAGCGGTCCGGGGAGGAAGGCGTCGATGAGCTTCTCCACCGGCCTGGACATTATGGCGATCTGCTCGACCATGTCCTTGTCGCAGACGGCGACGGAGAGCGCCATGTCGAAGGGGCGCTTCTTCGCCACGAAGAGCTTCTTTATGGCCACCTGGTCGAACGGGTTGGCACCGATACCGTACACCGTCTCGGTGGGGTACACTACCAGATGTCCGTCTCTTATGTCCTTGGCAGCCTGTTCAATTGCTGCTATCGATTCCTTATCCAAACTGTTTTTGCATTTGAGGATCCTCATCGTCTCACCCCATTATCTGAATCGCCTTCTCGAGGAACCTCTTCCCGTCCGACTTGACGACGGGCCCGTGCCCCGAGTAAAGGCCTGAAAAGTCAATGTCACGAAGCTTCCTCAGCGACGCCCTCATATCGTCGGGCGAGGCCGTGGGATGGTCGCAGCGGCCCACTCCGTCGACGAAGAAACAGTCCCCGGAGAACAGGTCCCTGGATACCTCGTCGAAGAGGCAGATGCTCCCTATGGTGTGTCCGGGGGTCTCGATGACGCGGAGACGGCAGTCCCCGAGGTCGAACACGTCCCCCTCTCTGATGTCCTTGACGTCCATAGGCGGTATGCTGCCGCCGAACTTGGTGCCGAGCGTGGATTCCGAGTCCCCGATCCTGAGGGGTTCCGCATCCGCCGCTCCCGCATACACCGCCGAAGGGGAGAACCTGTCGATGATGGCCGACAGCCCACCCACGTGATCGTAATGGCGGTGCGTGATGAACACGTAGTCCAACGGACGCCCGGCGAGGACCTTCTCGATGTTGGCGATGTACGGCCCCATCTGGAAGCCTGTGCCAGTGTCGATCAGCGCGGTCCGCTCGGAACCGAGGATCAGGTACATGTTGCTGTCGAAGAGCAACGCCGAATCCAACTGTACTACGCTCACGTTTCGGGCTAGACCATCGCCCTATATAACCCTATTTGGCCTTACAAAAAAGGACACAAATATACGGTTTTTAGGACGGCCTCACGGCCAGCACATACGCAACCCAGACATCCGAAAACGGGATCGGAACGGCCTGTCGGCCATACCTAGATATTTAGAACAAAATGAAGAGCGGGCAGGAGGACCCGCTCTTTCCATACGCAACCTGTTTGACTGCTAGACCACACCCCAGCGACGTCGAAGGAACTTTAGTGAGCGACGGACTGAATACCTCGGAAACCCTCGGCACTTACATCCCGCTCC
>JAFPVN010000194.1 GCA_017395275.1 Candidatus Methanomethylophilaceae archaeon
CGTCGATGGCGACCACGACACACTGCTTGCCGAACCTCTTGGCGCACTCGGTTATCATCCCGGGGTTGTTCACCGCCGCGGAGTTGACGGACACCTTGTCCGCTCCCGCGTTCAGTGCCTCCCTCATGTCGCTGACCGTCCTGATCCCTCCGCCCACGGTGAGCGGGACGAAGAGGTTCCTGGCGGTCTCGGAGACTATGTTCAGCATTGTCTGTCTGGATTCCAGCGACGCGGTGATGTCCAGGAAGGTGACCTCGTCGGCCCCCTGCTCCTCGTAGATCTTGGCCAGCTCCGGGGGGTGTCCGACATCCCTCAGGTTCTGGAAGTTGATTCCTTTGACTACCTTTCCGTTCTTGACGTCCAGGCAGGGTATGATCCTCTTTGTCAGCATGCTCATGCCACCTTTACCTTGTCTTTGGTGCTCAGTTCGCTGTCCCTGTACCTGAGGGCGTCCTTCAGTGCCTTACCCATGGATTTGAACGACGCTTCGATGATGTGGTGCTCGTCGTATCCGCGGATCTGCACTATGTGCAGGGTGATGCATGCGGACATGGCGAAGCTCCTCATGAAGTGCTGGTAGAGCGCATCCGGGCAGTCGACCTCGCAGTAGGGTCTGTCCACGATGTCGAGGGAGGTCATCATCATGGCGTCGTCCATGACGACGGTGGACGTGGCCATCCTCTCGATCGGTTTATCGTTCAATGCCTTGGCGAACGTCTTCCCCAGGGCGATGCCCACGTCCTCGATGAGGTGGTGCTCGTTGTCGCCCGAGGCCTTCAGGCTGATGTCGATCCCGGAGTACCTCGACAGGGTCTCGATCATGTGCTTGAGGAACTGGTTGCCGCATTCGACATCGTACTTGCCGGTCCCGTCCAAATCGAGTCCGACGGAGATCTGCGTCTCCTTCGTCTTCCTTTCCATTTTGGCCGTTCTGCTAGACATAATGAGACGTGGAATGGATTACCACATAATAATCCTATTGCGTGCGCGCGAGACCGCCGCAAAACGCAGGCGAGTCGGAATCATTCCGTACTTTTTCCCGCTGTCGGATAACATTAAATACGTTATTTCAGTTCGAGATTACCGATGGTTTCAGGCAGGAAAGACAGGGTTGTGATATCGTGCGTCACCTTCGAGGTAGCCAAGATAGTCGAACCCATCGAGTACTACGAGGCCACCCGCGTCCACCTCCTCAGCACTTCCAAGGAGGGGGACATCTACCGCGAGTTCCTGGACGAGGTCTGCAAGCAGATCGGGGATTACTCTAAGAAGACCCAGATCATCAAACATATCACCCAGGAGGACGAGAACGGGGAGCAGGATTTCAACGTCTCCGACTTCGGTTCCGTCATGAGGGAGCTCCTCTGCATCATACAGGGGGAGATCGATTCCTGCGGCGAGAACAACGTGGAGATCTTCGTGAACATCTCCGCGGGAACCTCGGAGTATTCCGCGGCATCGCTCATCGCGTCCATGATGTTCCACGGTCAGACCATACCCTTCACCGTGTCGTCGAAGGAGTACTCCGTGTCCGGCGACCTCGTCAGGAAGGTGTACTTCGAGAACGGGGTCCCGGTGGGACAGACCAAGAGCTGCAGGCAGCCCAAGGCGCTCTCCACCTACCGCATCGACAAGCCCGAGAAGGACAAGGTGCTCGCGCTCGCCGTCATGAAGGAGCAGATCGAGAAGGGCGACTCATGCGCCGCGAGCATGATGAACATCCTCCGCGAGAAGAACCTCTTCGACGACTACTCCACCAGGGAGTACAACAATAAGCCCGAGCAGAGGGACATCATGAAGTACCAGCGCAACTACGTCGACTTCTGGCTGGACAACAGGTGGGTCGAGAAGCAGTCCAAGCGCAAGTACAGGATCACCGAGCTCGGAGAGGAGGTGCTCTCTATATTCGAGAAGAGCTACTCCCAGAAGAAGGAATGACCTAGATATTCTTCCTGGGACATTCCATGCATTTGCTCAGAGGCATCGTGGCGCCCTGTTTCGCGTAGATCTCCTCGATCATCCCTGATTCCTTGAAGAACTTGCACAGGCAGCACAGCTCCTCGATGAGGTCCGCGCCGTTGTGCAGGTTGGCGGCGATCTCGCGTATGTGCTGGTAGAACTCGTCCCTGTGGACGCTGGCGTCGATGTATGGGTTGCCTCCGCGGAGGCCCTTGACGTACTGCGATATGGCGACGCTGGTGATTCCGAATATCTGGGCGACCTTCGACTGGGTGTACCCGTAGCTGTCCACCAGCTCCTTGGCGATGGCCCCCCTCGCCGTGGGGAGGAGCTCGAAGACGACGAGCTCGCAGGGCATCCTGCGGGATACCATGCTCAGGCCTCCCACGGGGTGGCCCATTTCCAGGGCTCCATGAGCCCGGTGTAGACCGCGACGCCGACGACGGCGCCCTCGGTGCCGTACTTGGCGAGTATCTTCGCATCCTCCTCGGTGGTGACGCCTCCGGAGGCGATGACCTTGTGGTTGCACATGGAGGCGAACTTCGCCACCCATTCCTCGTTGATGCCCTTGCCCTGGCCTTCGACGTCCACGTTGGTGTTGAGCACCCCCGCCAGAGGCAGGTCGCGGATGTTGTCCAGTATGTTGATCACGGGCGTGTTGGCGGACTCCTGCCATCCCTTGACGGCGGGCTTCCCGTTCTTGGTGTCGAGACCCAGCACGAGCTTGCGGGGATAGGCGTGGGACATCTCCACGAACCATTCCATGTCGGTGATGGCCCTGGTGCCGACGATGATCCTGTCGACACCGGCGTCGAGGAGCGCGCGTATCCTGGACTCCTTCCTGACACCGCCTCCGACCTCCACGGGGACCCCGGCGGTCCTGGCTATGTCCCTGATGACGTCGAGGTTGTCCTCCTCGTCGAAAGCGGCGTCCAGATCCACTATGTGCAGGTACTTCGCGCCCTTGTCCACCCACGAATGGGCGGTGGCCAGAGGGTCCGGCAGTGTTATCTTCTCCGTGCCGGGCACACCTCCGACGAGCTGCACGACCTGGTGGTTCATTATATCGATTGCGGGTATGATCTTCACAGGCAACCCTCCGCGAATTTTACGAAATTGGAAAGGAATCTGAGTCCGGATGTGCTGCTCTTCTCCGGGTGGAACTGCGTGCCGACGAAGTTCATCTTCCTGAACAGGGTCGGTATGACGGCGCCCTCGTATTCGGTGGTGCCTTTGACGGTGTACTTCTCGGTGGGGCAGCAGTAGTACGAGTTGGCGAAGTAGAAGTACCTGCTCTCGATGCCGTCCATGAGGGGATCGAAGGTCTCCACGGAGTTCCATCCCATCTGCGGCACCTGTCTCGCGGGCACCTTCTCCACGTGTCCCTTGATGAATCCGAGACCGGGCTTCTTGCCCTCCTTGCTGTCCTCCATGAGGATCTGAGTGCCTATGCATATCCCGAGCCCGGGGGTGCCGGTCTCGAGTCTGGCACATATCTCGTCCTTGTACGGGATCAGACCGTCCATGGTCATGTCGAACGCTCCCACGCCGGGGAACGCTATGCATTCGGCGTCGAGCAGTCTGCTCATGTCCGTGACCACCTCGACCTTCGCTCCGCACATCTCGAGAGCCTTCTTGAGCGAGTGGAGGTTGCCAACGCGGTAATCGGCGAGCGTGATGTTCAGCATCCGTCGATGACCTCCTGTATCTTCCCGAGGAGGAGGTCGTTGAGCTCCCTCGTCCCCACGGTGGGCCTCACGCAGTTCTCGGTCCTGCGCTTGGTGCCGAAGTCGCGTATGAGGATGCCCTTCTCCTTCAGTCCGGAGACGAGCTTCGCGTGGTCTATGGGCGACTTGGCGAGTATGAAATTGGAATCCGACGGATACGTCTCGAAGCCCAGCTTCCTGAGGCCGGCGTCGAGGTAGGGCCTCTCCCTGTTGACGAGCTCCACGCTCTTCTTTACGAAATCCTGGTCCTTCACAGCCTCGATGGCGGCGAGCTCGCTGATCATGTTCAGGGAGTACGGGATCTTCACGGCGGTCATCATGTCCGCCACGGGCTTGCTGGCGATCGCGTATCCCACCCTGAGGGCGGCCATCGCGTACGCCTTGGAGAACGTCCTGAGGACGATGAGGTTGTCGAACTCGTTCACCCTCTTGACCATGCTGTCCCTGGCGTATTCGCCGTAGGCCTCGTCCACGATCACGATGCCCTCGGACCTGCTGAGGATCTCCTCGATGTCCTTGGTCCTGAAGCAGTTCCCAGTGGGGTTGTTGGGCGAGGGCATGATCATTATCTTGGCCTTCGGCTTGAGCATCGCGTCGACGTCCAGCTGGAAGTCCTCATCGAGATCGACGTTCACGGCCTTCCCTCCGTTCATCTCCACGAAGTAGTTGTACAGCGTGTACGAAGGGGTGGGCGATACGCAGGTGTCGCCCCACTCGGTAAACGTCTTGAAGGAGACGTCGAGCATCTCGTCGGAGCCGGAACCGACTATGAAGTTGTCCGCTTCCAGACCGTACAGATCCGCCAACGCGCCGCGGAGTCCGTCGGAGTACGTGTTGGGATAGCCGTTTAGGTCGATGTCCAGATGCTTCAGGAACTCCGATGCGGCGGGGTTGCTTCCCAGGACGTTGGTGTTGGTGTCCATCCTGATCTCGCCGTGGAGCTGGGGGTTGTAGTACTTCTCGAACTTCCTGGTCGAGGACCTCATCATGTCCCTTGTTACCATTTCAGAGCACCAGCCTGTCGATCGGCAGGGTGAGAATGCCCTTGCCTCCGAGTTTCTGGAGGGAGTTGACGGCGTCGTAGATGTCCCTGGCGTCGATGACGACGTGGATTGCGACCATGTCGTCGCGTCCCGCGATGTTCATGACGGTAGGTCCCGCAAGGCCGGGGAACATCGACTGGACGTCCTTCAGCCTGTCCTTGGGGATGTCCGCCATCAGATACTTCTTGGATTCGGCGTTCATGACGCTCTTGATGGCGTTGGTGATGTCGTAGATCTCGTCGCGGTGGTTCTCCAGAGAGGTTTTGCTGGCGATGGCGACGGCCTGCGAGTAGAGTATGGGGTGGATCTCCACCAGGCGGTTGGTCTTGAGGGTGGATCCGCTGGATACGAGGTCGACTATGAAGTCGGAGACGTTCATGTAGGGCATGATCTCCGCAGCTCCGGTGACCTCGATGACCTTGACGTCCTTGCCCTGGGATTCGAAGAACCTCCTGGTGATGTTGACGAACGACGTCGCCACGCGGCTGCCGTCGGGGATGTCCTTGACGTCCCTGTAGGGGCAGGATTCCGGTACGGCGACGGAGAGGCGGCAGTGTCCGAAGTCCAGCGGGAGGATCTCCTCCACATCCACGCCGGCGTTGGCGATCTGGTCCTGGCCGGTGATCCCTATGTCCACCGCGCCGGAGCTGATGAACGTGGGTATGTCCTGGGCGCGGACGAATATGACCTCTATGTCCTTGTTGAGGACCTTGACGTAGAGCTTCCTGCCCCAGCCCTCTCCGAGATCGAGCCCGGATTTGACCAGCAGTTCGACGGCCCTTTCGTTGAGCCTTCCCTTGTTGGGCACTGCGATTCTGAGTACCATTTGTAAACCTCTGTCCACCCGTACGGACTGGGGTATATTATAATCTCGCCCGCGCGTACGTCAGTAGTCGACGCCCGTCAGCTTGTCGGTGCCGTATGTCCCTTTGACCAGTTCGGGCACCTCGCCGCATACGGCCAGGGAACCGTTGCAGACGCACATGCATCCCCTGACCCCGTCTATCGAGCATATCCTCTCGGCGGCATCGGACATCTCCTCCCTGTCGCCTGTGCGGACCATGTTCCCGAAGGCGGTGGCGCAGCAGTCCGCGAGTATGACGTCGTCGGAGAACACCGTGCATATCCCGCTGCTGCCGAATGAGACCGACGGTCCGACCTTCCCCGATGATGAGCATATCCCGGTGATGCGGTCCGTCGCTTTGACCTCCAGGGCCATGTCCGAGAATCCCTCCTCCCCGGCGAAGACGCCTATGCGGGAGGTGCGGTCGGTGAACATGGCGATGTCCCCTCCGTTCTCGACGATGATGTGCGTGCATCCTCTTCCCACTGCAGCGGAGACGGCGCGTTCGGCGACGGCACCGGCCACCCCGGCCATGGGTCCCACACCAGCCTTTTCCGATGACTGGCACATCCTAATAATCAGGGGGTCGTCCCTGTCGTCGGGGGCGTATGGGTCGAAGGTGATCCCGAAGAAGGGATCCTCCGCTATCTTGGATTCGATGGTCTCCCGTGCTTTGAACACGGCATCCCTCACCGCATCCATGTACGACTCGTCGCATACCACGGACAGGGCGGTCTGTCCCACCTCGTAGTGGGTCCTGACGATCATAGGATGAGGGTGATTGCGTGTGCGGGACAGGCCGTGAGGCAGGAACCGCAGGCCACGCACTTCTCGTAGTTGAGGTTGACCTCCCAGGTGACCGGGTCGATGCTGAACGCCCTCGAGAGGCAGACGGATACGCAGGATCCGCAGTCGAAGCATCTCTCCTCGTCGCGCTGGATGTGCTTGCTGAGCTTGACGACGGTGATGTTCTGGTCCTCGAGGTACTTGATGGCATCCCTGAGGTTCTCCTCGGTACCGATCATGTTCAGCACCATCAGTCCGCCGGTGTCGTCCATCTCCGCCCTCAGGATGTTGGGCTCGATCTGGAACTTCTTCACCAGGACGTACGTGACGGATTCCTGGGCGTCGTGCTCGCTGAATATCAGTTTGAACTTTCCCTGCATGGTATCACCTTATCTCCAGGGGCTGCACTTTCCCTTCCTTCGGGAGGGGCATGCTGGGCACGGTGAGTTCGAATTCGGAGTGCTCGATCCAGTCCTTGAGCTTCCCGGCGACGTCCCTGGCCCCCTTGTAGGAGGAGAGCGGGGACGTCCTGATGCCGTGGCCCTCGTACTCGATTATGCCTCTCTTCATCTCCGCGTAGGAGTACTGCCTGAGTGCTGGCCTGCTCCTGCTGGTGACGCTGTAATCGTACATGGTGGAATAGATCTGGTCGTCGGTGATGGCGGCCCTCTGCATGATGTCCTTGTTCAGGATCGGGATAGGTATGCCTACGCCTATGGCGAGGGAGGTCCCGTATCCGTAGATGTCGAGTCCCCTGACGAACTTCGCGTCCATCTGCTTCATGTCACCGATAAGTGCCAGAGTCCTGGATCCGCCGGTGGGGATGCCGTTCCTCTCGGGTATGGTGGTGTTGAACTGCGTGCCCTGCCAAGACACGTATCCGATCCCTCCGCCGAGGAAGATCCTCGTTCCCATGCCTTTGGTGTCGAGATGGGGGTCGTTGAGCAGCGGGGACAGCTGTCCCGCGGAACTGTAGGTGGCGTTCTTCATCCTCGGGAGCAGCTTGCCCATGTAGGTGTGGAGCGTGGTGTCCGAGGTGTTGGTGGCGATGCTGTAGTTCTGGTAGACGTTCCTGGGGTTGAAGAGGTACGCCTCGTTGATCTCGTCCAGCGTGAACGACGACCTGATGTTCTTCCTGACGTAGCAGTCGGTACCGGGGCTCCAGGCCTCGAGGTCCACCCTCTTGCCTGCGATGAGGTCCTCGATGAGGTGCGCGCCCCCGTAGTTGGGCTTGGTCTCGCTGAGGGACGTGGCACCGATGTAGGTGTCCACGGCGGCCAGTCCGCCGTATCCCTCCACGCCGTTCACGCGGATGTTGGCCATCCTGATCGGCGGATCGCTGTGGCCGAAGTTGAGGAACGCTCCCGACGAGCACATCGCACCGAAGGTACCGGTGGTGACGACGTCGACCTCCTCGGCCGCCTTCTCCACGCCCTTCTCCCTGACGATGTCGATGACCTCTTCCGCGGTGTAGACCACCGCCTTTCCCTTGCGGATCTTCTCGTTGATCTCCTCGTACGTCTTGGCCATCGTATCACAGCAGGTTCTTCTTTACGGCGAGCTCCGCGTTGAGGACGGATCCTCCGGCGCCGCCCCTCAGTGTGTTGTGGGAGAGGGCGAAGATCTTGTAGAACTCCTCCTTCTTCCTGATCCTTCCCAGGGTGATGGCCATTCCCTTGGACCTTCCGGTCCCTCCGGCGAACACGTCGAATGCGGGCTGGGGCCTGTTGTCCTCCCTGCGGACGATGATGGGCTGCGGGGGAGCGGACGGGAGGTCCAGCTTCTGGGGCTCTCCCCTGAACGCCTCGAACCTCTCGATGAGCTCCTCGACGGAGGGCTCGGATCCGAGCCTGATCGTGAGGGACTCCAGGTGACCGTCGACGACGGGTACCCTGGCACAGTTGGCGAAGGTCCTGAATCCGGCGAACTCGAACTTCCCGTTGCTGTACTTACCGAGCATCTTGGCCAGCTCGGACTCCATCTTCTCCTCCTCGTTCTTGATGAAGGGTACCACGTTCCCCACCGCGTCGAGCGAGGGGACTCCCGGGTATCCCGCACCGGAGAGCGCCTGGTAGGTGGAGATGAAGACCTCCTTCAGTCCCCAGGTGTCGTTGAGCACCGCGAGGGGTGCTGCGATCCCCGTGGACGAGCAGTTGGCGTTGGTGACTATGAAACCTCCGTTGGAGAACGTCTTCTGGTCCTTCACGGAGAACAGGTGGTCGGGGTTGACCTCGGGGATGAGGATCGGCACGTCTGCGTCCATCCTGTGGGAACCGGCGTTGGTGAACACACCCACCCCGGCCTCCGCGAGCTCGGTCTCGGTGGGACCGGCGAGGTCCGAGGGGATCCCGCTGAACGCTATGCGGTCGTTCTTCGCGATCTTCCTGACATCCATGACCTCGATCTTCCTGTCGAGGGTCTCCTCCTTGTAGACGTGGTCCCTGACCTTGAGCACGTCCCTGAGGCGCTTGCCTTCGGATCTCTCGGATGCGTAGAGACCCTCCATCTCGAAGTACGGGTGGTCTTCGAGCATCTCGATGAATCTCTGACCGATCATGCCGGTCGCTCCGAGGACTGCAACTTTGATCTTGTCCATTATATACACCTAAATAATAAAGGCGCATTATTCGTAGGGATATAAAATATAGTGTTAAAATTATTCCTAAAAGAATATTTTGGGGAGCGGCCAGACGGTCACTCGAAGAAGTGCTTCTGCCTCTCCTTTGAGATGTGCAGGATGACCTCGGCGATCTTGCGAGCCTCCGCTTCGCTGAGGTTGACCTCCTCGCAGAGCTCCAGATACCTGTTGATGACCTCCTTCTCCTTGTTCTCGTCCCAGTATTTCTGAGAGGATTCCTTCTTCGCCTCTGCGAGCTTGTCGGCGATCTCCATGCGCATCGCGATGTTCTCGATGATGGCCTGGTCGATCTCCTCGATCATCTCCCTGAGTTCTTCGGTGTCAGTCATCGAATCCGATTAGATTCTCGCATCTATATATACCATTTCGATGCCATGCGGAAGATTCGGATGTACAATACTGTTCTTTGATGAATCTTTTTATACCTTATACCCCTGCTATATGCATGGACTTCATCTCCAGGGCATTCAGCGGGTATCCGTCGCAGCAGAAGGTGGCGGAGGAACTGCTCCGTTCGGGCATAAGGGTGGAGAAGGGGATCGCGTACTGCAACGCGATAAAGCTCTCCGATTCCGCCATAGGCGCAGCGTGCGGGGTCGACCGCAGGGTCGTCCGTTCCACCCTCGACAGGATAGACTCGGACCCGAAGCTCAGGAACGCGTTCGCCTCCATGTCCTGCATCGCATTGTATTCGGGTGCCGCAAGGGAGATGGGGTGCACCACCATCGACATCGAGCCCGACAACTGCAGGGCCCCGGGGATACTCGCGGACATCACCCGCGTGATATCGGATCTCGGACTCTCGGTGAGGCAGGCGGTCGTCGCGAACCGCAACAACGACGACGATCAGCATCTGCTGATAGTGCTCGACGGTATCGCCCCCGCAGAGATCATCTACATGCTGAGGAACTGCCGCGGGGTCAAGACGGTCACGCTGCTCTGATGATTTTCAGATGCTGGCACAGCTGAATCGATCGGTCGGGGGAGACCCTTCAGGATCGGTCAAGCCTTCTCCTGACTTCTGCCTCGATCTCCGATAACCTATCATCCGGGAATGTGAACATCGATACCGCTTCTTCCAGGGGCGTTCCGTTGAGGACCATCGATACGATGCCGGAAACGATTATCTCCGTAGACACGGCCCTCTCCTCCGCAATGCCTTCAGCTTTGCCTTCAGCTCTACCTTCCCTGAATCCGTGGTTATACTTGTCTTGGGTCAGATGGGTCATGTCGTTCAACTTCTCCAAATCTTCATCGGTGAGTGAGATATTAAACCTCTTGTTCATCAGTTCCCTGCGTGCATCTTTTTCCATCAGTGAGAACATCGCAGTACCGATTGCAAGAGCATCAGGCAGGTCATCGTTGTATTTGCCGATGTTGACCATGATGATGTTGAACATGTCCAACTCATCAGGCTCATGTTGGCTGTCGCCATAAACCCTGTCGCCTTTCATTTTGTATCTGACGATGGTATTCCTGTCATCCGCCTTCGGATTCAATATGCACCAGATGCTGTACGTCTTTCTGATGTCCCCATAATCGTCATCGAATTCTCTTCCCTTTTGAGCGGATATCATTCTTGAGAGATAATATCCCGCTCTCTTACCAATGGGGTATCCTGGATTGGGGTCATTCTGCCCTTCAAGACCGACTATCACAGAGATATCTTCGTTCATGCCGGGTATGCGGACGTCGAATACGGAATCAAGATAAGCCTTCTTTCCGTCTTTCGTGATGTACTCAGTTTCCCTGCCGATTACGGTCACTCCGTCTTTTCCGATGTTCAGACATTTTTCAACTTCGCTGAGACTCAGATTCTTCAGTTCATCCAGATTGTCCTTCAGTATCCTGGAAAGGACGTAGCTCTTGTGGATGTAGAATTTGAAGTAGCTGTCTGCTGTAGATTTTTCAACGGCCTCTGTATTCTCTTTGTTGTTTCTCATATTATTTCCTGGGCGCTTTTTTGCACCCAGCAAAACCATCCTTTCGTGACAGTATATAATCGGGACACTACACGTAGTGAGTTAGCATATGCTGGCACATCCGTGCATATGTTCAGTGAGATTAATGTGCAGAAAAAGGAAAGGTGCGGGCTTGCGCCCGCTTTGTTCCTCAGACGTGGAACTCTTTCATGGAGCGGACGGTGAGGTTCTGCTCGCGTCCGACCCTGATGGCCCCGACGGCCATGAGCGCACCCTGGACGGTGGTCATGATGGGGATCTCCAGCTCCACCGCGAGACGGCGCATGGTGTAACCGTCCCTGATGGCCCCGGACTTGAGCGACGGGGTGTTGATGATCATCCCGATCTTACCCTCCCTCATGAGGCTGAGTCCGTTGATGCCCTGTCCGTCCTGCAGCTTGAAGACCGTGGTGGAGGGCACCCCGTGCTCCCTGAGGTACGACGCAGTTCCCTTGGTGGCGTAGATCTCGAATCCCATCTCGTTGAGGGACTTGGCAGCGGGGAGGATCTTCTCCTTGTCGTCGCCGTTGACGGTTATGTATATGCCTCCGTCCTTGGGGAGCTTGGTCCCCGCGGCGATCTCCGCCTTGTAGTAGGCGGTGTAGAAGTCCTCGTCTATGCCCATGACCTCTCCGGTGGATTTCATCTCGGGGGTGAGGATGGAGTCGACTCCCACAAGCTTCAGGAACGGGAAGACCGATTCCTTGATGGCGAAGTGGTCGAGGGTCTTGTATCCGGATCCCAGGCCGACCTCCTTGAGGGTCTTTCCGAGCATGATCTGCGTGCTGATCTTGGCCAGCGGGATTCCCGTCGCTTTGGAGATGAACGGGACGGTACGGGACGACCGGGGGTTGGCCTCGATCATCCAGATCTCGTCGTCCTTGACCGCGAGCTGCAGGTTCATGAGTCCGCTGATGTTGAGTGCCAGCGCGACCTTCCTGGAGGTCTCGAGGAC
>JAFPVN010000195.1 GCA_017395275.1 Candidatus Methanomethylophilaceae archaeon
AAGCTCACTCCCCTCGTCAAGGCGTCAGAGCTGTTATGATCACCCCCGAGAAGGACTGCAGGCTCTGCGGCCTCTGCGAAGGGAGGACCAACATCGTCCTCCCCGACGGGGACCCCGGTTCCAGGGTGGTGTTCGTGGGAGAGGGTCCCGGCGAAAACGAGGACCTCCAGGGAAGACCGTTCGTGGGCAAGTCCGGGAAGATACTGGAGGACGCCATGGCCGAGGCCGGATTCGGCCGTTCGCAGGTCCTGATAACCAACACGGTCAAGTGCAGGCCGCCGGGCAACCGCGACCCCAGACCGGAGGAGATGGAGGCCTGCAGGCCCTTCCTCGTATCCGAACTGGAAGGAAGGGCACTGGTCGTCGGACTGGGGAAATCCGCCGTCCGCGACCTCATGGGATTCGACGGGAAGATGGCCGAGGTGACCAACAGGGTGACGGAGATCGACATCGGATGTACCAGGGTCAACTTCCTCCCCACGTACCATCCCGCCGCCACGATCTACAACAGGGACGCCCGCGCGGCGCTCAAGGACGCCATGCGCATCGTCAAGGAATATCTCTGACACATCTGGCACATCATATCCCGTGGCTGCGGTCCCAGGCATCCGGCCCCCTTCTCCTCTATATAGAATACACGCGCGCTCCCGCGCTGTTTTAAATACCCGTATAAATATACTCAATCGCTCTATGAGCATGGGATGCAAACAGAGGTCAGTGTCGATTACGGAACGACAGTATCGACGGACCCGTAAACGTCCCCCCGCGGGGGATTGGATGTGTATTTGAAACAAGTCGAAATGGAGAACTTCAAATCCTTCGGAGGAAAGATGACCATTCCTCTGATGGAAGGCTACCTGGCAGTCACCGGACCCAACGGATCCGGGAAATCGAACATCACCGACGCTATTCTCTTCGTCCTCGGACCGAAGAGTTCCAAGGCAATGCGTGCGGGGAAACTCACCGACCTCATATTCGACGGCGGCAAGACCAAGAACCGCGCCGATTTCACCAAGGTGTCCCTGGTGTTCGACAACACGGACCGTATCCTCCCGTGGAACGACGACGAGGTACGCCTGACGCGTCTCGTGAGGCTTGCATCCAACGGAGCGGACTACAGCTCATACTTCTACATCAACGACCAGAAGTCGTCCATGACAGAGTTCGACAGCCTCCTCTCTAGGGCGAGGATCAGCGCGGACGGCTACAACCTCGTCCAGCAGGGAGACGTCACCCGCATCGTGCAGATGAGCTCCATGGACAGGAGACGCATCCTCGACGGCATCTCGGGGATCGCCAGCTACGACGCCGACATCAGCAAGTCGGAGCAGGAGAGGGCCTCCGCCCAGACGGACCTGGACAGGATAGACATAATCAAGATCGAACTGGAGCGCCAGCTGGCCGAACTCGAGAAGGCCATGGAGGACGCCAGGAAGTACAAGCAGATCCAGGAGAGGCAGAGGATGGCCAAGGCGCAGGTGTCGTTCCGCGGTATGGAGGACGAGGACGCACAGATCGCCGCACACGAGACCAACATCAACGAGACCGCCGCGGAGGTCGAGAGGTTGGCCCAGCAGAAACAGGAGCTCATCGCCAAGATCGACGCATGCCAGGCAAGGATCGAGGAGCTCGAGAGGGAGATTGAGGAGAAGGCCGGCCCCGAGTACAAGAAGTTCAAGGACGACTTCATGCAGAAGCGCGTCGAGAAGGCCGCCGTAGAGGACAAGCAGGAGCGCCTCGCCGACGACAACGGGGAGCTCTCCGCCAGCATAGAGGCGAACAAGGAGGAGCTGGTCGAGACCGAGAAGGAGATCGCCACCCTCACCAACACGATCAACGAGAACAATATGGCCCTCGACGGGCTCAAGACCGAGAAGACCGAGGTCGACGGAGAGATCAAGAGGATCAACTCCGAGCTCTCCTCCAAGGGAGGCGAGCACCAGCAGCTCCAGGACAAGCTCACCGCATTGGAGCCCAAGATCGACCAGGAGGACCAGAGGCACGCCGCCATCGTCGCCGAGGTCGCCACCCTCGATGCCAAGCGCGCGGAGCTCTCGCGCACCCTCGCCGACGCGGAGGAGGACGTCAACAACGCCAACTTCGAGATCAAGGACCTCGAGTGGAGGGTCAACGGGATCAGGCAGAACGAGAAGGACAACGGTTCCGAGGCGATCACCCAGAGGCTCCTGGCCAAGCAGAAGGAGCTCCAGGACAAGGAGCGCCAGGAGAACGACCTCATGGACGCCGCCCAGAGGCTGGGCAACGAGTACAACAGGCTCAACGCCGAGAAGAAGGCCGAGGACCGCGTCCGCGGAAACGAGGCCGTCAGGTTCGTCCTCGAGCTCAGGGACATGAGGAAGATCCAGGGCATCCACGGCACCATCGCGGAGCTGGGGAGCGTCGAGAAGGAGTATGACCTCGCCATGTCCGTTGCGGCCGGAGGGAAGATGCAGGCGGTCGTCGTCGACGACGACGCCGTCGGTGCGGAGGTGCTCGCGGCAGTCAAGAAGGCGGATGTCGGACGTGTCACCGTCCTCCCGCTCAACAAGATGATGCTGGGCAAGCCCCGCGGACCCGCCATCCTCGCGGCCAAGAACCTCGAGGGATTCGCGTTGGACCTCATCGAGTTCGACGAGAAGTACCGCAACGCGTTCTGGTACGTCTTCGGCGACACCGTCATCGCCCGCACCATGGACCAGGCCAGGGCCAACATGGGAGGCGTCAGGATGGCCACGATGGGCGGGGAGCTCATCGAGGCATCGGGAGCCATGTCTGGAGGTTCCACCAAGCAGTTCCAGTTCAAGTTCGGCGCCGCCTCCTCGGGCAAGCTGGAGGAGGCCGCGGCCAAGTACCACCAGGCCAACGACGCCCTCGAGGCGCTGCGCAACGAGATGAAGGACATCCGCGCGCAGATCAGGGCCATCGACGACGAGCTGAGGAGCGCCCAGGGCGCCAACGCAGACGTCCAGGGAGAACTGGCCAGGCTGGAGTCCCAGCTGAAGGAGGCCAGGGGAGTCAAGGCACGCAGGGAGCAGGTCCAGTCTGAGAGCAGCAAGGCCTACAACGAGGTTGTCGAGAAGTACAAGACGAAATCGAAGGAGCAGACCGATTCCGAGGCCAAGCTGAAGGAGATGAGGGACAGCAGGACCGCCATACGCGAGCGCATCGCGCAGATCGCGCCCGCGGAGCTCCAGAACGCCATACAGGCCGCAAGGGACAAGTCATACGAGCTCCAGACCAAGATCTCCGAGATCGTTGATTCCAACGCATCGCTCAACTCCGAGCTCTCGGGAAAGAAATACCAGAAGGAGCAGCTGGAGGACGAGATCTCCGAGGACACAGCCAAGATCGAGTCCAACGACAGGCAGATCGAGGAGATGCAAGATCAGATCACCAAGCTGGATGTGGAGATTGGGGCCATCGACAAGATCATCAAGGAGATGGAGTCCGGAATGAAGGACCTCCAGAAGGAGAAGGACGACGAGGTCGAGCGCAAGCATGACATAGACCTCGAGAGGTCCAACGTCGCCAACAACATCACCGCCAAGAACGGTCTCATCGACAGCCTGAGGACGCAGATAGACATCTGCAAGGGCCGCAGGAAGGAGTACGAGGAGGAGGCCAAGACGGTGGACTTCGAGGTCGAGCGCCCGCTGCCGACCATGGAGGAGCTCAGCCGCACGCTCAGGAGCTGCGAGTCCCAGCTGGCGAAGTTGGGAGACGTCAACCTCAACGCCATCGAGGACTACGACAACAAGAAGGCGAGGTACGACGACATCAACGTCAAGGTAGCCACGCTCGAAGCGAGGATCAAGGACCTCAACAAGCTGATGGAGAAGCTGAATGCCGAGAAGAAGGGATTGTTCATGAAGACCTACGAGGGCATAGACGTCAACTTCAGGGCGATCTACTCCCAGCTCTCCGGAGGAGGCGAGGCGTTCATGAACCTCGAGAACGAGGACGATCCCTTCGAGGGCGGACTGCTGATCAACGCCAAGCCCAAGAACGGCAAGCTGCTGAGGCTGGAGGCACTCTCCGGAGGAGAGAAGTCCCTCACCGCGCTGGCGTTCATCTTCGCCATACAGGAGTCGCAGCCGTCGCCGTTCTACGTTCTCGACGAGGTCGACATGTTCCTGGACGCGGTCAACGCCGAGATGGTCGCGAAGCGCATCAAGGAGAGCGCCGCGAAGGTGCAGTTCATACAGGTCTCGCTGAGGAAGGTCACGCTGGCACAGGCGGAGCACCTCATCGGTGTGACCAGGCAGCCCAATGGGATAAGCAAAGTGATTATACAGCCGGACTTCGCCGAAGTATCTCAATACGAGAACGAGGCGAAGGCCGCCAAGGCCGAAGGAGACGAAGGCCAATAAGGATGTGATTGAATGGATGGGGAAACACACATGGTAAACGCCGAGGCGCTGGACCAGCATCTGCTGTTTCACAAGGCGCTGATAGACGACGCCGACGATGCGAGCAGGATCGACCGCTACAGGGAGCTCCTGGCCACCGACACCGAAGGCGAGAGGATGCTGAATCCGATAGACGAGTCCATAAGGGCCGCGTTCAGCTTGGTGCTGGAGCACGACATGGACCCGTGGGCGATCAACCTCGAGGAGTTCGTTAGGATCTACAGCAAGAGGGTCCAGAACAGCGAGTTCGACATGATCGTCGCCGGAAAGCTCGTGCACATGGCATGGAGGATCCTGAGGATGCAGTCCGACGCGGCCGTCCTCAGCAGCGAGGAGCCCGAGCCCCTCGTGGGATTCGACGAGGGATTCGACGAGTTCCCGATGGATGACGAGGATGCGCTGTACAAGCCCGACATCAGGTTCGAGGCGGTATCCTACAGGTCGCCCATAGGCCGGTCACGGTCATGGAGCTGCTGGACGCCTTCGAGGAGGCGCGCGAGGAGATGGCCATTTCCGCCGAGAGGGAGCGCGTCCGCCAGGAGCTGAAGGCCAAGGAGCCCAGGAAGTTCGACAACAAGGCCCACGACGAGGACGACGAGCAGGACGTGGAGAAGGTATGGCAGAGGATCAGGGACCTGGGAACGGGTGCCTTCAGGCTGTCGGAGCTGTACACCGACGACATGAGGAACAACATCACAGTGTTCGTCTCC
>JAFPVN010000196.1 GCA_017395275.1 Candidatus Methanomethylophilaceae archaeon
CATGATGACGGGGCACTGCATCGGCAAACCCATCATGGATCCCATCCAGAAGCTGCTGATCCTGAACATCAGGCTGATGCACAGGCTGATGGACATGGTCCAGGACAACCAGGATTGCGAACTCTATCTGAACAGGTGCGTGGAATGGGATTACACCAAATCCGCCGTCTTCAAGAAGGGACACATAGACATGCCGATGGAGGGGAAGGGACCGTTCATGATGCCCGTCGAATGGGACATGATGCTCACCGACTATTTCGGGGACTACATGACCCCTCCTCCCGAGAACGAGCGCGTGGCGGGACATATAATTAAGTTCACACCGCGCGATGAGGTTGACGATGAGTGAGCGGATTCAGTCGGTCTTCTGCATGGACTCGGTCCACACCGATTACGCCAAGATAGCGTCCGCTTCCATCGCTTCCGCGGCGATGAACTGCTCCGAACCGATGGACATACACATCGTCACCGTCAAACAGGACAAGGGTCCTTCGAAGACGATCGAGGACATCTCGGATTTCGTTTCACAATACGGATGCAATCTTATCCTGCACGAGGTGGACGTATCGACTCTCAACATCAGCGAGGAGCGCATGTCCTACATCGGCACCATGCTCAGACTGCTCCTTCCGAACGTGCTTGAATGCGACAAGGTGATCTACCTGGACTGCGACCTCGCCGTTAACATCGACCTCAAGGAGATGTGGGACCTCGACCTCCGGGGGAAGAGCGTCACCGGCTCCATCGACGAGGGAATCTCGGACTCATACTCGAAGAGCCAGATCAGGAAAATCATGGGGAAGGACACCGACTACCTCAACGCCGGCGTGATGATCATGGATCTCAAGAAAATAAGGGAGAACCACGACCTCTTCAACGAATCCATCGATTATCTCGACACTCATAGAAAAGCGATAATGCGCGACCAGGATGCATTGAACTACATATTCATCGACGATAAGCTCACCATCGACAGGAAGTATAACCGCCTCGCCTCCTCCGTCACCAAGGAGGAAGGATTCGACGACAAGATCATACACTTCACGGGCAAGAAGCCCTGGAAGGTGATAAGATCGGACGTCTACGACGAGTACTGGCGCTACTTCCTGATGATGCCGTGGATGTCCGACCCGCAGGAGTGCTGGAGGTGGACGAAGGACGTGGTGGACAACCGCACCCTCGCCGACACACTGGGGGAACACGGAAAGATAATCGCCATGGTCAAGATGTTCTTCAAGGCGCTGAAGCTCAGGCTGATGTACGAGATCGGAGCGAAGAGGTAACATGAACGCCCTCCAGCAGGAACTGCTCTCGATGTACAAGGACATAAAACAGGTCCTGGAATCCGAGGGTATCGGATTCTATGGAATCTATGGCACCGCCTTGGGGGCCGTCAGGGAGAACGGGATGGTCCCGTGGGACGACGACATCGATCTCGGGGTGTTCGAGGAGGACCTTCCCAAGGTGAATGATGCATTGTCGAAGAAGCTGGATCCGTCGAGATACTACTATCATATCCCCAGCGCCGACACCCATCCCCATGTGTTCAAGAGGACTGAGGACTTCGAACAGGACCTCAAGGACAAGAAGGCTCCGTTCATAGACATCTTCGTCATCGAGAGATTCCCATCCAAGGGGATCAGGAAGGGGCTCTCCAGATTCAACGTGAGACTGTACATGCTGGGCATGTCCCTCACCTACATCCCGAACTCCAATGTAGGTCAGGTACTCGTGAGATGGATCCCGAAGGCCGTCAAGAAGTTCAACAAGATTCTCGTCAACAAGGGCTCCGAGGAGACCGTGCTCTACGAGGAGGATTACAGGAAGACCTTCCACTCCCGCAGCATCTACGGAACGCCGGTGATGCACGCATTCGAGGACACCGAGATCCCCATACCCGAGAGGTGGGACGAGATGCTCACGTCGATGTACGGGGACTACATGACCCCTCCTCCCGAGGACAAGAGGAGTGGCGCCACCGGGTATCCCCACAGGGCGTACCAGGACTTCATCCGCAATCGGTGATCCGGATGGTTGAGGACAACACAATTATATCCATCCAGCATACGAAACCGTGATGGACGTTAGACAGTTCCTGAGGGACAACAGGACAGATGTACTGATATTCGTCATACTTCTGATCCTGGGCATCGCCACGAGGTTCCTGGGGATATCCTATCAGTCCCTCTGGAGAGACGAGGGTGCGACCTATTACTACTCACATCTGATCCTCGACGAGTACCTCCACGCCGGAGAACCCAACTCACCCGTGTACTATCTCATGCAGGGATACGTCATCGATGGTCTGGGTCATTCGGAATTCGCGGTAAGGGTACTGTCCGCCATCGCCGGTGCCCTGTCGGTACCGCTCATCTACGTCCTCAGTCAGAAGCTGTTCTCCAACAGGTACGTGTCCGTGTTCACCGCCGCGCTCCTGCTGATATCCCCGATGGCCATCGAGTACAGTCAGGAAGGGAGAGGATTTGCCCTCATGGTCTTCTTCTTCATCTGCCAGATGATCATCGTCCTCCAGGCGCTGGAGAAGAGAGGTTGGGGATGGTGGATACTCCTTTCCGTAGTATCTGCGGTCAATTTCGCGATGCAGTACATGTCCATCCTCGCCACGTTCACGGTGTACAGCTACGCCCTGTTCGCCATGAGGAAGGAGATCGCCGCCAAGGACCTGAAAGGGACCGTCAAAGCAGTATCATCGGGAATCCTCGCGCTGATCCTCTGCGCACCCCTCATCAACTTCGCGATAAACGCCGGTAAGACGTCGTCATCGAACGAGCATTGGGACTGGTGCACCATCGGCCCCGATTATCTCCGCGAAGTCCTAACGAACTTCCTCTTCGACATAGACTTCCTCATCCTGGTGGTTGTGGTCATCCTCGGAGCGTTCCTCGCAATAAGGGCGGACAGAGAGAAGGGATACCTGCTCTGCTGGATCGTGCTGGTCCCGCTGACCCTTACAACGGTGGCATCATACCTGATGAACATGACCCCGCGCTATGTGATATGGGTGTACACCGGGATGTACATGATGATGGGTTGCAGCATCCTCGCTCTGGCCGATAACGACACGAAGAAGCTCAACCGCAACGCCGTGGTCGCAGGCATACTCGTCCTCTCGCTCGTGCTGATATCCACCATCCCGTACTACTCCGAGATCACCAAGACGGACTTCAGAGGGGGGTGCCAGGCATTGGAGGAGAACGTTCAGGAAGGAGATCTTGTTCTCTATGCACCGCCGTGGGAGAACATGGTCTACGGAACGATAGAGTTCTACTTCGATCCCACCGACGTCGGTGCCACCGCGGAATGCGTGAGCACCAACGAGGAGCTATTGGCGTACATAGCCTCTGCCTCCGGTATCGTGTACGTGGTTATCGAACAGGAGTACGACCCGTACACTCTGCTGACCGGGTGCACATCGCCAAACTGTCAGAAAATACACGAAGGCTACTGGATCACGGTGTGGAAGATCACCGGTCCGATTGCCTGATGCTGGTTCGCAGCCAGCATCCTCGATGCGACAAAGAGGTTAAGGAAACTGTCATTTTCTCCATATGCAAATATTAAGGAAACTGTCGATTTTACCGTGTAAACATTTTAAGGAAACTGTCATTTTTCGGCTCCGAAGATCTTAAGGAGATTGTCAAAATGCAATCGATATTCGAACGTCTGGCACTGTGATTTTTCACAGGTCTGAAACACAGAAAAAATAAGGGTTGTGGAAGGGGGCTTTTGG
>JAFPVN010000197.1 GCA_017395275.1 Candidatus Methanomethylophilaceae archaeon
CAATGACCTAATTACATCAACGTTGGCAGAACACTCTGCAGGTTTAGAACTACCTTCTCTCAAGGTTTGAAATACACACCTGCCATATGGGGCCTTAATCTCATAAATCGTCCAAGGCTCCAAATCTGTGTATCTGTAAATATTACCGACATATAACGCACAAGGGCGATCCGTTTCATTGAGAAATAACAACGTTTTGGTCTGAATTGGTCTTCTCTGTTTAGAAGTGGAGGTTGACTTTGAGTTTGAACTGTGCATGTATTGCCTACGGATTTCTTCTTTATCAAAACTCATCCCGCAGTTTTCACATATTACTCTGCCTGCCCTGGTAATCAATCTATCAGAACCACAATATTCACAACGGACCATACTGGTACGATACAATGTACTAGTTAATTAAACTGATGAATAAGAATAGACGCTGATTGTTATTAAACGTCAGAATTGAACCCACGTATGTGGAGAAAATTGATGTTTCTTATATTACACAAACGTGAATCACAACAGTTCTTGCGGAATATTTTCAGAATAACTCTTATATGCCTTGTGATAAGCGTATTCCTTGGACTTATCATACCAGTTTGTAAGACGGGATACCACAATCTTAGTATCATTGTCATGTTCTCTCTTTCTAACCACGTCCGGTTTTTTAAATAAGATGCCTCTCCAAAATTGTTCACGATCTCTATTTTCCTTCAGTTTGGCAATTCTTTCAGGAGTGATTGTCATGGACTTGAAACCAGATTCTTCGTTACCATCACTGAATGTGCCGCGGGCGATAAAATCGTACAACGAATAATCGCCATCTTCCCATTTCCTATTATACCACACCGTTAGATCCGCACATTTTAGGAATTCGTCATCCAGATATTTGGAATAATCAGGCCTTTTGTCTATAACATACCGAATGTCCTGAGTGTACCCGATTCTCATCAATATCACGAGGTCGATGATGTTTACTGAAAAAGGCTCACTTTCAACCAAGTATCTGCATAATGCTTCTACATCATGATCGTCGAATTCATTTCCATATTCTGATACACGCTTCTTAGAGACCACGTAACGTCCCAACGGTTCGGGATGAAACGACTCCGCCTCTTCCTTGCATCTTTCTTCCACCTCGGTTCTGAAATCGAATGGCGGAAGAGCAAATGTATCAATCAGTTCTTTAAGAGAGCGGGAATCTGCACTAAACGTTTTGTATCTTATGAAGACGTCTCTTATTTTAGACATCTTTTCCCCATAATTATCAATCAGGGTGTTTGTAGAGTATGCTTCCCTGTATGTGTATTCTAAGAGAAGCAACCAATATTCATAATCCGTCTGATTATGTTCTTCGATATTTTTCAAAATTGTAAGGGCACAATCATAATTTCCATTGTCAAGATGTTTCCGGATAAGGTTTTTAAGTCTTTTTTTCTCCTGAATGGAACCGTCTTTTAAGAGGTTATTGATCGCAATATTCTTCTCGATCATTACCTTGGAACCGCAATACTGGCAAAGTCCGAACTCTCTCGAATCATCCAATTCCAGATTGCCGTGGCAATGAGGACATCTCAATACAATTACTCCCATTTACTCGCCCGTATTAACCATCATTCTGTATTTACGATACTCCCCACAGACTCTGTTCCTTCATGACGTGGAATAACAGTTGCATGTCTAGAGAACAACGTTTCATAATTGTTGTCCACAAGGCGTCTGAAAACGAGATTGTCATTGAAAGCAGCCTTGAATGCATCGCACATGAGTAAAGGATGACGTACAGATAATTAACAATTCACCGCCAGAAACGGAGAGATTCATGTCACGAGAGGCGCTCCTGTGATAGAATTTTATTGATATAAGTACAATCACGAACGAAACTGTGTTCGGTAATTCGCTGAGATAGAGCCCAGCATAGTTTTCTTCTCTGAACGCATAACATAGTGTGTCGTTCCCGATCGGGGATAACGTCCCCTCGGAACGGGGACGGCCGGCCAGTTAGGGTGGCCGACATGACAAGGGATGCGTCAGTCACAAAAAGAGATTGCGGTCTGGATACCAGATCGATGGAGAAATACGCCCATTCCCTGCTCGAAAGGGGATGGACGGAGACCGTGGAAGAGGACTTGGAGAGGATGAACGGCGGGAAGTTGGGGCGGCCGTTCGTGTTCACCGGGAAGATGATCGAGTGGGGCAACCGGCTGAAGCACGCATTGGGCATAAGCTACCGTCTGGCCAGAGGGTTCCTCAATCATTTCCTGAGGGAGAAGGGGCTCAGGGGGATAAGCCTCACCCAGTTCTACGACAGGTGCAGGGAGGTATCCGCCGTCGGCGGAGCCGACGGCAGGGTCTTGGCCTCGGGACCTTGCGACGTCGAAGTCTCCGAGGCACCGATATCCGTGGCGATAGATTCGACGGGGATGTCACTGAACAAGTACGGCGGATGGATGTCGTACCATTGGAACATGAAACCGGTCACCGGCTGGATAAAGCTCCATGCGGCCGTGGACCCGGATACCAACCGCATACTGGCCTATGCGGTCACCGACGAGAGATGCGGCGATATCGCCTGCTTCGACGGCCTGATGGATGACGTGTTCTCTGCCGGCCATAGGGTCGGGAAGGTACTGGCGGATGCCGCATACGACAGCAAAGCGATATGGAACGAATACACCGCGAGAGGCATAGACGTCGCCATAAACATAAGGAATTCACAACTGAACAAGAATGTGCCAGACTATCCCGGCAGGATAAGGTCGCACGGCTGTGTGCCGAGAGGGAGGGAGATGGCCCGCATACTGAAGATCGGAAGGGATGAATGGAAGAAGGAGAAGGGATACAACAGGCGCTGGAAGGCCGAATGCACGTTCTCCGATGGCAAACGCCTGTTCGGGGACACGTTGAGCTCCAGGAAGCTGGAGACCGATGTGGAGGAAACGGTCATGAAGGTGCTTCTCCTCAACGAGTACAAGCAGATCCGCATGAGGTGTCAGAGGTCGGAGTGAATTACCGAACACAGTTGTACGGATCCGTTCCTGCGTCAGATACAGTAAA
>JAFPVN010000198.1 GCA_017395275.1 Candidatus Methanomethylophilaceae archaeon
CTCCCTCATCGAGCAGGGATTCGTGGAACTCCATCCTCCTCAGGCTGAGGCCATACCGAAGGTGCTGGAAGGGAAGAGCCTCGTAGCATCCATCCCCACGGCCAGCGGAAAGTCGCTCATAGGCTACTGCGCCGCCCTGAAGAAGATCCTCGTAGAGGCTAAGCGCGTACTATACATAGTGCCCCTGAAGGCGCTCGCGTCCGAGAAGAAGGATGATTTCGACAGGTTCTCCCACCTCGGGATAAAAGTGGGCATAAGCATCGGCGACCTCGACTCCGACGACAGGAAGCTGTGGGATGCCGACGTGATCGTTGCGACATCGGAGAAGGCGGACTCCCTGATGCGCCACGGCAGCAGATGGATCGAGTCCGTCGGCCTCGTCATAGCCGACGAGATACACATGCTCCACGACCCGGGAAGGGGTCCGACCCTCGAGGTGTCACTGACCAAGATGAGGCGCAGGAACCCCGGACTACAGATTATCGCATTATCCGCAACGATATCCAATGCCAACGATCTGGCACAATGGCTCGACGCCGAACTCGTGAGGAGCGATTGGCGCCCCATCAAGCTCAGGGAGGGCATCTACTACGACGGCAGGATCGACTTCACCGACGGCTCCGTCACCGAGATCGAGCACGACAAGGAGGAGGTCCTCGCCCTCATCATGGACATGCTCCGCTCCGGCGGGCAGTGCATCGTGTTCGTCAACTCCAGAAGGTCCACCGAGGCCCTCGCCACCAGATACTGCAACGCGATCGCCAGCCTCGGGGCGTACTCCCTCAGCGATGACGACAGGAGGATCCTCGAGGGGGACTCGGAGGTCACAGCCGTCGGAAGGAAGCTCGCATCCTGCGTGAAGTACGGCATAGCCTTCCACCACGCGGGACTCACGTCGGAACAGAGGCACTACATAGAATCCCACTTCCGCGAGGGTACGCTCAGGGTCATAGTCGCCACGCCGACGCTCGCTGCGGGAATAAACCTCCACGCCCGCAGGGTGATAATCAGGGACACCACCAGATTCGAAGCGTCCGGCAACACCCCCATCCCTGTGATGGAGATCAAGCAGATGTGCGGACGCGCCGGGAGACCTGGGTTCGACCCCTACGGAGAGGCCATCCTCGTGGCCAAGAACCCGGAGGACAGCAGGCACCTGCTGATAGACTACCTGGAGAGCGACTCCGAGTTCATAACATCCAAACTGGGTAACGAGAGGGTGCTGAAGATGCATATCCTCGGCCTGATAGCCACGGAGGAGGTGTCGTCCGTGGACGACATCATTGAATTCCTCAGGGAATCGTTCTACGGCAGCCAATCCGCTCTCTACGGAATAGAGGGGGCAGTGGAGAACGTAGTGGAGTATCTCGTGGAAGAGGGGATGGCCAAGGACGACGACGGCATCATCGGCCCCCTTCCCTTCGGGAAGAGGGTGTCGGACCTCTATATAGAGCCGGAATCCGCCGTTATCCTCAAGGAGGCGCTGGAGAAGTACACCGATGACGCCGACGACCTGGTGATCCTCCATGCAGTGGCATCCACCCCCGACGTGCTGGGGATGTATCCGAAGAAGAACGACCGCAACAACCTCATGGGTATCGCCGCCAGATACGCGGACGAATTCCTTATAGAGGTCCCCGACAAGGCGGACCACTTCTACGAGTACTTCCTCTCGGACCTCAAGACGGCGTACATGGTGCTGGAATGGATATCCGAGAGGGAGGA
>JAFPVN010000199.1 GCA_017395275.1 Candidatus Methanomethylophilaceae archaeon
CCCCATGGGTGGACCGGCCACCCGCGTCCCGGGCCTAAGGGACGGAATCGCCGGACGCCTCCGTGGCGTGCCGGCACGAGTCTGACTGACAGAAAAACGCTCTATCTGTCAGACTCAGGTCAAAGGTAGGATCTCCACGCCCTGCAGGGTATGACGTCCACGCCGGGCTCCTCGTAGGGATGGTACTCGTCTATCACCATGAGCACCTTCCTGAGATTCTCTTCTTTCACGATGAACTCCAGCTTCTTCTCCTTCACGCGGGAGATGACCCCCTCCTCGCCGATGGCCGGATGGGAACCGTACACAGGCACCCACGTCCCCACGACATCGGATACGGAGAACACCCTCTCGTAACCGGGATAGGGCTGTTCGTTCACTTCCGAGATAGCATCCATCAGCAGTTCCGCGGAATCCTCCGGAACCGTAACCGTCACCTTATAGATTGAGTCAGACATTGTCCCGCAAGGTCATGGTCTTCCTCGTATTTCTGTTGGAGCATCTTGGCCTGCTTCTTCAGCCAATGTGTCGCCAGATACTCCCCTATGAACGGCACGGGAGGGAAGCAGTATATCGCCCCGCCTATGAGTCCCGCCACCTTCTTGGGGGTGCTGATCTTCATGGCCTTCTGTGCCAATGGATTCGGATCCTCGGGATCCAGCTTTCCCGCCATGGCCTTGAGGATGTACATCTGCCCGCTGGTGACCACCTGCAGGCTCCACTGGACCTGCGTGAACTCCGGGGCTGGGACCCCGCATGCCACGGTGGTCTTACCAAGAATCGCCTTCCTGAAGTCCTCCTCCCCCTGTCCGGGGAACTCGGTCCAGTTGTAGTTCGATGTTATCGGTGAATGGGCATCGCTGCCGCTTATCTGCGCCCATCTCCCCGGGTTCTGCTCCCATACCTTCTGTGCGGTGGCGTTGGTCCACGGGTCGGGGTGTCCTCCGTTGATGGTCTCTATGCCGTCGAGGTCGAGCTCGAAGACCTTGTCCCTGAGGCATCTGACGTAGAAGCTGAACGGGTGCGGCGCGATGGCGATCCCGCCCTGGGAGCGGATCTCGTCCATGGTCTCCTCGGCGGTCATCTCCGGCTTGATGAACTCATTGAGCCAGAGTCCGATTATCTCACCGTCGGCGGTCATGATCTCGTCGCCCACGACCACGTCTATGTCGTCGAACCTCTTCCCGTACTCAGCCGCCTTGAGCGCGCCCTTTATCTCGCTGTGATCGGTGATGCAGACGACGCTCATCCCGTTCTTCCTGGCGTTGTCGACCTGCTGTTCCGGGGATGTTATGGACTCCGGGAAGCGGAGCGGGCCGTAACCTGTGGTGCCCGAATAGAACGTGTGCACGTGGGTGTCGGCCTTCGACATCATGTTATCGAACATCAGATTGGCGTATTTATTGGTTGCATTCATAAAACGGAACGGTTCATACGGCCCCGGAGTTCAGCTCATCCTCGACCTGGGAGATCTCCGTCAGTATGTCCTCCAGCGACGGTATGTCGCCGAAGATCATGTCCCTCATGTGCGCATAGTCCTCCCTCAGCGGTCCGATCATGTCATCGGTGGGCATGAGTCTGTAGGATCCGATCTCCATGGTGTCGTAGCCGAATCCCGCACCGGGATAGAACCTGCGGTTGTACTCCACGTTATTATTAAGTGCCAGATCGTCGAATTGTATCCTCCCCAACTTCCTGTGTATCCTGTACACGTCGTAATAATGCCTGGAGTATCTGGCGGGTACCCTGCCCCTGGAGGCCGCCGAATGCAGTATCTGTATCTTCTCGTAGTATGCCTGTTCGAGGGGTATGCACCGAACCTCCGTCCTGTCATCCAGTTCGGGGATCGCCTTGGAGACGTACGACGAAAGCTCTTTCCTGACGGGGGTGCCCCACGAACCTCTCGGTCCCATCTCGATGAGGACGCCGTCGTCCGTGATTCCGGTCGGATCCTGTTTTCCGTATCTGACGATCACATCGCGGCCTCTGGTTACGATGTCGAAATGGACGTTCAATCTCCGAGAGAGATCCTCTTTTAGCGTGGGTACGAATTTCGTGTCGATGAATTGCTCGGTCCTCCCGATCAAGGATTCGTTGGAGCTCTCCTGCTTCTTCCTGGACGGTTCGATTGCCGGTCCCTCCACACCGTAGCCCAGCACACGCCAGTCCAGTAGGAGGTCGACATCCTCCGAGAAACGGTCGATGACGTCATGGCATTTCGACAGGCAGGTCCCTCCCTTGAACAGGAGATGATCCTTCCACGGGGAATCGCGGAAGAGGTATCTCAGGAGCAGTGTCACCCACAGGTCCTTCTCCACCATCGCCTCGTTCAGGTCCAGTTCCTCGCTTGCCAGACGGATCCTATTCATGAGGGTTTTCCGCGGCGCGTTGATGAAGTTTTCAATGTCCATCGGCGCACGCCTCCAAGATGATTTTTCTGATCCATGCGGATGTGTTGCAGGTGCTGTCGATCAGGGAGCCGCGTCTTTCGTCGGGGATGGCCTGCGATAACCTTCTGATGAAATCGCGGTCGCAGTTGCTCCTGGACTGGGCCTTGATTGCCTGGACTACCATCGCGCTGAAATCATCCTTCGGATAGTTCTTCGGGGCCCTGTGCCTGAATTCGATCGTCTTCCCGTCGATCTCGTATATCTTGTAAGGTCCGTCCGAGAGGAATACGTATCTTGCTGGGACCTGTGTAGACAGACCCAGCATGTTCAGGCACACGTCACCGTCGGGGATTATGCGCCAGTTGTTCATCCTGGCGATGGCGTACGCCAGGTCCCTTCTGCTGTAAGGTATCTTCCTGTCGATCTCCGGATCGTAATCGGGCTTGTAGTAGATGCCGTGGTGGACCCTCTCTATGCGCCCTTCCGCACAAGCATTGCACAGCTGCGTCTTGACCGAATCGTAGGTGGAGTCGGTATCGATGTCGTCCGCGATGAACAGCGTGCCGTATTCGACCCCGTCGATGTATTCCCTTACCGTCAGAGGCATGATCCAACCATACAGTTTTTACTTTTTAAATATATTTATCATAAATATTTCATAAATAACATATCTTATTAGTAAATAGTTACAAAAACGGAACGTGTCGGTAAACAACTTATACCTGTTATCCGATTGCCCTGCATGGATTGGGTGCTTCTCGGGATTCCGGTCGGGATAGTGTTCCTCTATTTCGGATCGGAGGCCCTCGTGGACGGCGGAAAGAACCTCGCCCTCAGGCTGGGGATAACGCCGTTCGTCATCGGTCTGACGGTATTGGCCTTCGGTACTTCCGCTCCCGAGGCCATAACATCCATCGTCAGCCGCAACGATCCCGGCATCATCGTCGGTAACGTCGTGGGAAGCAACATCGTGAACATCGCCGTATGCATAGGATTGGCGGCGATGATCTTCCCCATAGCGTCGAAGTTCGAGGACAACAGGATCGAGTTCATCACAATGATCTTGGCATCCCTGGTCGTCCTGATCATGGCCTTCGGGGGCATCAACCTCGTCGAGGGGATCATACTCATCGCGCTGCTGGCACTTTTCATATTGATAGTGTACAAGACCAAGGTGAATACGCCCGAGGCCAAGGCCGAGGACCTCGGCGAACCCGATATGCCCACGTGGAAGGCTCTGCTGTTCATCATCGCCGGACTGGTCCTTCTGTACTTCGGAGCGGACATGTTCGTCGACGGTTCGAAGGAGATAGCCGAGATGATGGGCATCTCCGAACTGGTCATAGGACTGTTCCTCGTCGCCATCGGAACCTCGCTGCCGGAGCTGTGCGTCAGCATAATGGCCGCGTTCCGTCACGAGAACGATATAGCCGTATCGAATATCATCGGTAGCAACATCTTCAATGCGTTCTTCGTCCTAGGCATAGGGGCGTGCATATCCGACATCCCCGTCTACGATTCCCTGTTCACGTTGCACATCCCCGTGATGATACTCCTGTCGGTGCTGATGACGGTGTTCATCTGGAAGTGGGGCAGGATCAACCGCTTCACCGGTTCAATACTCGCAGCCATCTACGTCATCTACGCAGTGATAATCCTGGCGATGCCGGATATGGCGATGTGATCAGGCGTAGTAGTACTCGCCCTTTCCCTTCTGCTCCCTGTCGAGCCTCGAGTCGGGCTTGTTGATCCTGGGCCTGTGGGATTCGGCATCCCTGCGGAACGTTATGTCCACGGCCTTCAGGAACCTGTTCATGCCGTCCCTCATGTCGAACGGACCCTCCCCGATACCGTGGTGTCCCGGCTCCCCGCCGAACACCATCATGGAATCGGAGACCATATCGAGGAAGTACATGTCGTGGTCGACGATCATGCCGGACTTACCGGACTTCATCATCATCCTCTTGATGGTCTTGGCGGCGTTCATCCTCTGGTTGGAGTCGAGGTACGCCGAAGGCTCGTCCAGGAGGTAGATGTCGGCCTCCTGGGCCAGGCACTGCGTGATTGCCACTCTCTGCAGCTCTCCTCCGGACAGGTTCTTGACCTTCTTGTCCATGAGGAACTTGATCGCCAGGGGCTCGAGGACCTCGGTCTGGAAGAATCCGGACTCCATGACCTCGAACGACGATGAATAGAGAAGGTCCCTGACGGTGCCGTCGAACTCAGGCGAGATGTACTGGGGCTTGTATGCCACCTTGAGCTTGGTGTCCACCTTCCCGCTGTCGGCTTCGATGACGCCTGCGAGGATCTTGACGAACGTGGTCTTTCCGGTGGCGTTCGGACCGACGATACCGACGGTCTCCCCGATCTTCACCGCTCCGGGCATGACGTCCAGTTTGAAGCCCCCGAAGTCCTTGGTCAGATGGTCGAACTCCACGAGGGATACCGTGTTTATATCGCTCCTGGGCGGGGAATCGGTGAACTCCACCGGCCTGTCCCTGAACCTGATGTTCTCCTCGGGCAGGTATCCGTCCAGATAGACGTTAATGGCGGTCCTGACCTGGCGGGCCATTGTGAACACTCCGTAGGCTCCCTCGGAACCGTACACCACGTTCACGTTATCCGCAAGGAAATCCAGAAGAGCCAGATCGTGCTCTATGACCACCACCTGCTTCTCGGCGCTCAGCTCCTTGATGAGCCTTGCCACTTTAACCCTCTGGTAGATGTCCAGGTACGACGACGGCTCGTCGAAGAAGTAGACATCCGCGTCCTTCATCAGGGTGGCAGCCACGGACAGCCTCTGCAGCTCCCCTCCTGAGAGTTTGGAGAGGTCCCTGTCCAGCACCTCGGTGAGGTCCAGCTTCTCCGCTGCCTCCTCGGTGGTCATGCGCTCCTGGACCTTGTCCAGGAGATCCCTCACCACTCCCTTCACCGCCATGGGCAGCTTGTCCACATACTGGGGCTTCATGGCGGTCTTAATCTTGCCGTCGTAGACCTGCTTCAGGTATTCGTGCACCTCGGTACCGGCATAATGGGCCAGCACCTCCTCCCTCGAAGGGGGGTTCTGGAAGTTCCCGAGGTTCGGGGTCTCGATGCCGCAGAGCATCTTGATGGCCGTGGTCTTACCGATACCGTTGGGTCCGAGGATACCCGTCACGACACCCTTCTTGGGCACGGGGATCCTGTACAGGCGGAACATGTTCTCGCCGTACTGGTGGACCATCTCGGTCTTGAGTTCGTCGGCCAGACCTATGATCTTGATGGCGTTGAACTGGCATTTGTTCACGCATATGCCGCAGCCCTGGCAGATGGTCTCGGAGATGATGGGCTTGCCCCTCTCCCCTTCGGTGATGCATTCGGTGACGCCCGTTCTCATGAGCGGACAGAATTTTATGCATTCCTTGTTGCACTTCCTGTTCTGGCACCTGTCGTGAAGTACCGCGGCGATTCTCATGCACGTGCCTATATGCGCACCGTTTATAAGGGTTGGGTCGGGAATCCTCTCTGCAGGTCATCGCGACAGCATCGAACTCGTTCCGTCATCGGTCCCGTTTCTGCAAATCCCTTATATCGTCCGCATGAGATTTCCCGGACATGCAATCCGAATCCGGGAAGCGGACCACGGTGATGATCGCATGCACCACCAACGAGACCGTGAGGGTCTCCGATCCCGCCGTCTATTACGAGACAGACGTACTGCACCTCATCTACCACCGCGGCACCGATGCCCGCGCGGCGCTGTACGGCTCCCTCGTGGACGAGATCAAAAGGCGCATCTCCGAGAAGCGCGATACGGAGATCGTGTTGCACGACGAGACTGTCTACAGATACAACGTCATGCTCAGGACGGTCAACGACATCATCCGTTCGGTCAGGGACGAGTACGGGGAGTTCGCGGACATCTTCGTGAACATCTCGTCTGGCACCCCGGAGTACATCGCCGCTGCCATGTGCGCCTGCATGATGAACCAGGGCGCCGTGCCTTTCACCGTATCGGTGAAGGAGCACACCATCCCGCCGGAGGAGTACATGAGGATGACGTCCGTGGACGGGAGGATCGTGGGCGATGCGAAGTCCGTCAACACCCCGAAGATGGTGGAGACCTTCGCCATCGATCGCCCGGATGAGGACCTCGTCAGATACCTCTCGTTCTTCTCCAGGCTGGGCGACAGGCCGTGCACCCCTTCGACGCTGGTGGACCTTCTCTCATCGGCGGAGGTGTGGGTTTACACCCCAAGCAGGACCAGCAACCCCGGCAGGAACTCCGCATGGGTCGCATGCAAGCGCGCCGTCATCGATCCCCTAGTCGCTAAAGGATGGCTGAGGCCCGGACGCACCAAGAACCGCTGGCAGGTCACCCCCACGGGGAGGATGGTGCTCGACGTGTTCTGCGACGAGGACGACGACAGGGACCTCATGGAGGTCTACGAGACCATTCGTGTCTCCAGGGAGAACATCTGCTGCTGCATGGCCGCCCCGAGGGACCGCCCCGACGAATGATCACTTCATCTGGCACATGCGGTATCCTGCATTATCCCGGAAGGATGTAACGTACGTAACATCCCATCCATGATATCCTCTCCCGTGCATCGTGTCATAGGGGATGACAAGTCATGGGAACAGGAAGCACATACTGCTGTCCGAACTGCGGTTACAGGAAGGAGCTCCACTACGGGGCGGGATTCAGGAGCTTCGTCAGCGAGAAGGTCAAGAAGGAGATCCTGGAAGGTGAGTACGGGAGGAATGCGCAGAGGGTCGTCCAGGTGCATCCCGACGCCTCCTGCGCATGGTACAGGCCGCTATTCCACTGCACATGTGGATACTACTCGGTGAAGTATTCGGTGCACATCTGGGGCAGTGACGGATTGCTATACTCCCCGAGCATGAGATGCTACCGCTGCCACAGGAAGATGTGGGAGGTCGAGGACGTGACATCGGCCTTCCCCTGCCCGAAGTGCGGAACGTTGATGGAGGAGACCGATTTCGTCTGCTGGGATTGATCCGGACCCATCAGTCAGGGTATAAGGTTTATAGGTCAACATCCCCCATCCGACGGTGTCGATGTCGCGCGATGTCTCCGTCTCGTGTTCGCCGTGGCTGCGCTGGCACTTGCGGTCGCCCTGCTCGTGATGAACCTGAGGAGACACTGATCCCCCGGAATCAGAGCCCTCTCTTCCTCGCCCTCATCGCCGACATGGCATCCAGGTCCCCGTGCTCGATCTCCTTCCTCAGCGACCTGATTATCCTGTCCTTGTCCCTGCCGAAGTTCCCGGTGTTCAGATCCATGCTGGAGGTGTGGTGGGTGATGAACCTCCCCTTGAAGTCGAGATTCTCGACGAACAGCAGAAGTTCCTCCATCAGTCCCTTCTCGTCCAGCGGGTCGAACGTCCCGTCCTGCGCCTCCGAGAACAGGTCCGTGTCCGGGAAGAGCGTGAGCCCTCCGGTACCGACCACGTAGGGGTTCAGCCGGCTGAACACCTCCGCCGAATGCAGCGCGTGCTCCTTCCAGTGGGACCTTCCGCCGATGCCGTTGAGGAAAGTCATCCAGTAATCGATCCCAGCATCCTCCAGCTTGGTGCACTGTTCGATGATGTCCGATGCGTGATACCCCTTGTTCACGCGGTTGAGGGTCCAGTCGTCCCCGCTCTCCACCCCGAGGGATATCTCCCTCAGGCCCAGTTCCTTCAGATGCCTAAGCTGCGGGACGGTCTTGTTGCAGATGTCGGTCACACGCGTCGCGGTGTAGACGTATTCCATATCCGGAAGGTACCTGTTGACCATCTCCAGTATGGGCACCAGCTTGTCGTAGGTCATGGCGAGGGGATTGGCGCTGAGCAGCTGTATGGTACGCGCGTCAGGCACGATTTCCGCGATCTCCTTCAGGTCTTCCTCTATGTACTCCATCGGCTGGAGCCTGAACCCCACGCCCTTGTACATCGAGCAGAACCTGCACCTGTTGTGGGTGCAGCCCTGCGTTATCTGGAGGAGCGGATACGTCGGCCAGTACGGGTTGCGGTAGACGGGTTCGGTGAAGTGCATCACAATTCCTTTACGAAATCCTCTATGGGCTTCTTGCTGAAATGCCATTTGTTGGGTTCGGAGTCCTTCTGCGGATATCCCATCGGGAGAAGTACCGCGGGTATGATGTTCTCCGGAAGGCCGAAGACCTCGGCCATCCTCTTCGAATCGAAATCCCTCACCCATACGGAGTGGACGCCGATCTCCCATGCCGCGAACATCATGTGCGTCGCCGATATCGACGCATCCTGCTCCCCGGAGTTGTATTCCGCGAAGTTCCTGTCCTCGGGCTTCTTCCAGACCTCGTTGAGGTCATAGCATACGAGGATGGACAGCGGTGCGTTATAGTGGAAGCGGGTGGCCTCCCTGACCTTCGCCTTGGCGTCCTCGCTCCTGATGATGTAGAACCTCTGTGGCTGGTAGTTCCTCGCCGTCGGCGATATCCTTCCCGCTTCCAGGATCCTGTCGAGTTTCTCCTGTTCGACCGGGGTCTGTTCGAAACGGCGCTCCGAGTATCTGTTCTTTGCCAATTCAAGGAAATCCATGTGCTTCACCTATTAGTAGTAAATGTATACCTACTCTTGTTTTTATACCTGGTAGTATATTGCTTGCTACCAAGGGGACAGAATGAAGGAATGGGAGAAGGGCCTGACGTTCGAGGAGTTCCTTTCAAGGGCGCAGGACGACATCGAGATAGACGACGACTGCCCCATGTACCGTGCGCTGCAGACCATCAACGGGAAATGGAGGCTTGTGGTGATGTACCAGCTCTCAAAGAAAGACAACTTCCGCTTCGGGGAGCTGGCGAGGTCCATACCGTCGATCACCAAGTCCATGCTCAGCGCATCGCTGACCGAGCTGGAGGAGAACGGCCTGGTCAACAGGGTGCAGTACAACGAGATCCCGCCGAGAGTCGAGTACTCGCTGACCGAGAAGGGGAGGGCGCTGTTCCCCATATTCTACGACCTGTACAGGTGGCTGTCGGATTATCCGCCGGAATGAGGGGTCTATTGATTCTAAATAGGCTGATATGGATTCATAGCCGTGATCAAGGCGGTACCGAACATCCTGTCGGCCACCAGGCTGCTGCTGTCGTTCTCGCTGTATTTCCTGGGGCCCCTGTCGGCAGCGTATCTTCTGATTTATGCGGTCTGTGCCGCCACCGACCCGTTGGACGGATTCATCGCCAGGAGATACGATGCCCGCACGAGGTACGGCCATCTGCTGGACAGCCTCGGCGACGTATCACTTGCCGCGACCGTGCTGGTGACCCTGGTCCCGTTCCTGGATTGGGAGATGTGGGAGATGGCCGTGATCGCCGCGGTCATCGCGATGAGGCTCACAGCCTTCGCCATAGGGACGGCAAGGTTCGGGAGGCCGGCGTTCGTCCACAGTTATCTGAATAAGGCCGCGGGGGTTGCGTTCTTCGTCTCGCCCTTCCTCATCACGCTGATCGGGTTGCCCGCGACCGTGGCGATAGCGGGCACAGTGTGCGCATCGGCATCGTTGGAGTATCTCTACATCAGCATCCGTAACAGGGACTACGACCCCGAATACAGGTCCGTATTCCTGGAGAAGGCATGAATGTGCCAGCACAGCGGATGAACGAAGGATCACGGAACCATCCGGAACGATGATGGAATGTATCCGATGCACTATTTCAGAGAGTGAATATAAGAGGATGGTGCATCCGCCGGGATTCGAACCCGGGCAACAAGCTTGGAAGGCTTGAATCCTAACCAACTAGATCACAGATGCCTACTCCCAGCAATAAGGAATCTCTATTTAATTATAGCGGTTCTTCGCAGTCCACAAACAGGTTCACTACCTTTTTTTAGTCATTCACATATAGCCGTAACGATGGAATCCGAGGTACCCCTTCTCAGCGACCAGAAGTACGAGAAGGCCCTGAAGCTCATAGACGAGATACGTGCCGACCGCATGTCGGGCAGGACGGCGAAGGCCGATACCAAGATGGTCAGGCTGTACGCCGCCAACAGGAGGCCCACCTCGGATCCCGTTGTACTGTCCGGGATACTGAGATTGTCGCATTCCTACTATCCGGAGAGGTTCGCTGAACTTCGTGATGCCATGCTGGAGTTAGACAGCGGGTATCCCGCCGGTCCGATCATGACCGCCGCGGACCTGTCCATTGACGACGGGGAACCCGATACCGCAAGGCTCCTGCTGTCCAACATCAAGAAGGTGGACGACATCGGCAGGTGTGCGTACATCGAGGGCAGGATCCGCCAGATCAAAGGGGATCCCGACGGTGCCCGGAAGTACTACATGGAATCATTCAGGATCAACCCATACTTCCTTTCCTTATATCCGTGCCTGGAATCGGTGGATCCCGGGTTCGGATGGAGCTACATAGGGGAGATAATGTCCTACAGGCAGGGTATCGAGCCCACACCCGTCCGCGGTGCGGAGTGCACCATGCAGGAGCTCTCCGCCATATACCTGGGATGGATAAGGGGCGACAGGTCCAACTCCATGACCGCAATGCTGGCGTCCCAGGCTTACACCGACGGCGATCCGTTCTACAAGCTCGTGATGGCATGGATGTGCGTGTCCGACGGACGCTACAGGAAGGCGGTCAGGAACTACATGGACGCCATCGACGGCTTCGGAGGCAACGTGATCTTCCTGGCGGAGATGGCCGACATACAGGACCGTATGGGCGAGTCCGAGGACGCCGATGTGGCCTGCAACAGGGCATTGGACATGGACCCCTACAGCGGTCCCGCCACAGCGCAGCTAGCCATATCGGAGATACACCGCGGGAGGATCCGCGACGCCATATCCACAATAGAGAGGATGATGAGGCTCCCGAACGCCGATGCAAGGGAATGTGCCAGATGTATGGATGTGCTCTGGTCTGCGGGTCGCATCTCCGAAGCGAATTCCCTTTCCAGGAGGACCATACCGAGGTGCTCCGACGAGGCCTACGCCTCTTTCCTGACAGCGCGCAACATGAACCGCAACTCCAACTTCACCGCCGCCAGGAGAGCGGCGGAGAACGGTCTGAAGAAGGACCCCGACAGCGTTCCCTGCATCTGCCAGCTGGCTATAGCTTTCTCAGGCATGGGGAGGGTGGACGAGGCGCTGCAGACCCTCAGGTCCAAGCGCCCGGTGTTCATGGACGACGTTAGGCTGCTGGACACAGA
>JAFPVN010000200.1 GCA_017395275.1 Candidatus Methanomethylophilaceae archaeon
ACGCGGTCAAATGGGCGCAGGAGGTCGAGGACCTGGGCGCCGGGGAGATACTGCTGACGTCCATGGACGCCGACGGCGTGAAGACGGGATACGACATCCCACTCACCGCCGCCGTCGCGGACGCGGTGAGCATCCCCGTGATCGCATCCGGAGGATGCGGTTCCATCGAGCACATCTACGAGGTGTTCACGCAGACCAACGCCGCGGCGGCATTGGCGGCGTCGATATTCCACTACAACGAGTGCACCGTCGGGGACGTAAAACGCTACCTGAAGGACAGGGGTGTCGCCGTAAGATGAGCGAATTCAAGTTCGATGACAAAGGCCTGATACCCGTCGTCGTGCAGGACCACATCACCGGTGAGGTGCTGATGGTCGCATGGGCGAACGAGGAAGCGATAGCCAAGATGAAGGAGACCGGTTACACCCACTTCTGGTCCAGGAGCAGGCAGAAGCTCTGGAAGAAGGGGGAGGAGTCCGGCAACGTGCAGAAGATCGTTTCAATACAGTCCGACTGCGACGACGACACGCTGCTGGTCAGGGTGATCCAGAAGAATGGCATCGCCTGCCACACCGGCAACCCCACATGCTTCTACAAGACGGTGTACGGCGACCCTATGCAGACGTCGATGATCATCGCCGAGCTGAGGAGGGTCATCCACGACAGGAAGGTCAACCCCGAGGAAGGGAGCTACACCTGCAAGCTCTTCAACGACGAGACCAAGATGTGCAAGAAGATCGTCGAGGAGGCCGCGGAGTACGTCCTCGCCATAAAGGACAAGGACAAGGACGAGGTCGCCTGGGAACTGGCCGACCTGATCTACCACTCCCTGGTGGCGGCGGAGAAGGAGGACATCGACCTTCAGAAGGTATACGAGAAGCTAGCGGAGAGGAGATGAATGAGGGCCGACCTTCACACGCACAGCATATTCAGCGACGGGGAGCTGATCCCCGCCGAACTGGTCAGGAGGGCGCAGGCCATCGGCCACGACGCCATCGCGATCACCGACCACGTCGACATGACCAACGTCGAGTGGGTGGTGAAGAACGTGATCAAGGCGGTGGAGCTCTGCTCCGACGACATCACCGTAATACCGGGAGTCGAGGTCACCCACGTTCCCCCGTCCAAGATGGACAGGGTCATCGCCGACGCCAGGAGATACGGCGCGAAGATCGTCGTCGTTCACGGCGAGACGGTCACCGAGCCCGTAGCGAAGGGGACGGACATGGCTGCCGTCAGGAACCCCGACGTCGACGTGCTGGGTCATCCGGGTTTCATCACCGAGGAGGAGGCTCAGATCGCCAGGGACAACGGCGTCGCGCTGGAGGTCACCGGCAGGGCCGGGCACAACATCACCAACGGCCACGTGGTCAACATGGCCAGGCTCGTGGGCGCCAAGATGGTCATCGATTCCGATACCCATGCCCCCGAGAACCTCATGTCCGAGGCGGATGCGAGGATCGTGGGCGCCGGAGCGGGCATGACCCCCGAAGAGGTGGAGAGGGCCATCAACGTCACCCCGTTCGAGATCATCAAAAACCTGAAAGATTAAAACGGGTAATCCGATACGCCGGTCATGCCAAGAATCGGAATCATCGGCGGGTCGGGAGTCTACAACCCCGACAGGTTCGAACTGATCAAGACCGTCTTCCCGGACACACCCTACGGGAAGCCCTCAGACGAGATCCTCATCGGAAAGATCAGCGGAGTGGAGGTCGCGTTCCTCCCCAGGCACGGGAAGCAGCACCAGCACCCCCCGTCCAGCGTTCCGTACAGGGCCAACATCTACGCCCTCAAGCAGCTGGGCGTCGAGATGATCGTCTCGCCCTGCGCGGTGGGATCCCTGAGGGAGGACTACAGGCCCGGCGACCTGATCATCGTTGACCAGTTCGTCGAT
>JAFPVN010000201.1 GCA_017395275.1 Candidatus Methanomethylophilaceae archaeon
TATCGGGTCCCGCCGAACAGGTCGTACCGAAGCTGGAGGAGCGATGAACGACCGCGAGAGGCTCGAGATGATCGACGCCATCCTCGACGAGCTGTCGGAGATGGCGGAGGAGAGAGTCATCCTCATCGAGGGGCTCAAGGACCGCGCCGCCCTCGGGCGGCTGATAGGGGACTTCAGATGCATCATGGTGCAGAGGGAGGGCGGCCCGCTGAGGGCTGCGGAGACCCTGTTCGACAACGGGGACAAGGCGATAATCCTCACCGACTGGGACAACAAAGGCGACATCATAGCCGCCGACCTGGAGCACCACCTCTCCGCGTTGGGGATTGAATACGATACAACCATCCGCAGGCGCCTCGGCGACCTGTGCCGCAAGGACATCAAGGACATCGAATCCTTGGATTCCTTGTATGCGCGCCTGTCCCTAACATTATAAGTCTAAGCGACGATACCGAACAACGGATGACTGATAAGGGACTGTTCATTGTTCTCGAGGGGATCGACGGGTCGGGCAAGACCACATTGGCCCGCTCCCTCAAATCCCAACTGGAATCCGTCAGGGGATGGGAGGTCCGGCTCACCGCCGAACCCACCAAAGGTCCCGTGGGTTCCCTCCTGAGGGAGGAGAGGATAGACAGTCCGCGCGCGGAGGCGATGCTGTTCATAGCCGACCGCGCCTGTCACACGGAAGAGATGCGTGCTCTCGTAGAGAAGGGCATCACCGTCATCTGCGACAGGTATTACGCATCCACGCTCGCCTACCAGTCGGCATCCACGTCCGGCCCCGTCCTCGATTACCGTCTCCTGGAGGAGATGAACGATGCCGTGACCATGGAACCGGACATCACCATCCTTCTGGACATCGATCCGGAGGTCTCCGGCGGAAGGGTGGACAGCAGGGGCGAGCAGAAGAGCAAGTTCGAGCGTCTGGAGTTCCAGAGGCGCGTCCGCGACAAATATCTGAGGATAGCGAAGGAACGCGGCTCCAGCGTACTGGACGCATCAAAGTCCCCGGAGGACCTATGCTCCGAGGCGATGAAACTTATTGATCAGAGAAGGTGAGGAAATGCATCCGGCAGAGGAGATATTTTGCGAGAAGAGCAACAAGCTCAGGGGAAAGACGGTAGTGATAGGCATAACGGGAAGCATCGCGGCGACTGAATGCTTCTCCTCGATCAGGGAACTGATCCGCCACGGGGCGAAGGTCATACCGGTGATGACCCCCGAGGCCCAGAAGATAATCACCCCGCTCTCCATAGAGTTCGCATGCGGGCAGAAGCCCATCACCGAGCTGACCGGCCAGACCGAGCACGTGCAGATGTTCGAGGGCGGTATCGCCGACGCGCTCCTCATCTACCCCGCCACCGCCAACACCATATCCAAGATCGCATGCGGTATCGACGATTCCCCCGTCACTTCCATGGCAACCGTCGCCCTCGGCGCGGGGATACCCGTCGCCATCGCCCCCGCCATGCACGCCTCGATGTTCAACAACCCCGCCGTCAAGGAGAACATCGAGAGGCTGAAGGGATGGGGAGTATCATTCATCGGACCCCACTTCAAGGACAACAGGGCCAAGGTCGCCAGCAAGGACGAGATCGTGGCATGGGTGTTCAGGCTCACCTCCAAGGACGACCTCTCGTCGAAGAAGATCCTGGTCATCGGAGGACGCAGCGAGGAGCCGATAGACTCCATGAGGATCATCACCAACCGTTCTACCGGCCTGATGGCACTGAGACTGGCGGAGAGGGCGTTCTCCCGCGGTTCCGACGTGGAGCTGTGGATGGGAGGCGCCAGCGTCATCTTCCCCGAGTACCTCAACACCAAGAGGTTCGAGACCGTCGACGACCTCATCAAGATGGTGGACACCATCGACCACGATATAGTCATAGTGCCTGCGGCGCTCGCGGACTTCACCCCCGAGCACGTCGAATCCGGGAAGATCCCCAGCGACATCCAGTTCGACGTCAGCCTCAGACCGGTGCAGAAGGTCCTGCCGCTCATAAGGAAGAAGTGCGACATCGTCATCGGATTCAAGGCGGAATCCGGACTCTCCAGGTCCGAGCTCATCGCCAAGGCGAGGTCCAGACTCGAGGCCTACGACCTCGCGGCCGTCGTCGCCAACGACGTCGACGTCGCGGGAAAATCGTCCACCACGGCGATCCTCGTGACCAGGGACTCCGAGACCGACATCACCGGCAAGAAGACCAAGGTGTCCGACGCTATCCTGGACTACTGCGTAGGCCTACAATGACCGAGGCATTCTGCCCGGGCCACGTGACCTGCTTCTTCCACCCGGTGCGCACGGACGACCCCGTCACCACCGGATCCCGGGGCGCGGGACTCCGCCTATCATTGGGCACGAAGGTCATACTGGAGGAGCGTTCCGACAGTCGTCTGAACATAGTGATGGACGGCGCGGAGGCCGAGGCGCCGGTGACCCGCAGGGTCTTGGAACTCATATGTCCCAGCAGGGGATTCGACGTCACCATAGAGAACGACCTTCCCGTGGCCCAGGGCTTCGGGATGTCGGCGTCCGGGGCGATCGCCGCGGCGCTTTGCGCATGCAGCATATCCGGTATCGATATCAGCGAGGCGTACCGCTACGTCCACGTGGCGGAGGTGGTATGCGGAGGCGGTCTTGGCGACGTATCCGCCATAATGTCCGACGTCCACCAGCCCGTGAGGGTCAAACCGGGGCTGCCGCCGTATGGAAGGGTGGAAGGCACCGGCCTGAGGTTTGATAAGCTTACATTGGCCGTCACCGGTACCAAGCTCAGCACCGCCCCGGTGATAAGCGACCCCGTCATACAGAGGCGCATGAACGAGATCGGGAGCAGGATGGTTGATGAATATTTCGAAAGACCTTCCGTTGGATCCCTGTTCTCCTATTCCAGGGAGTTCTCGTCGTCCGTCGGACTTGAATCGGAGGACGTGAAGGAAGCCCTGAAGAAACTCGGCGGCAACGCCGGCATGTGCATGCTCGGTCACAGCATTTTCACCACAGTCCCCGAAGACGAGGTCAGGGACATCTTGGGGGA
>JAFPVN010000202.1 GCA_017395275.1 Candidatus Methanomethylophilaceae archaeon
GGATGAGCAACATAATGCTCAAGATGTCGAATTTCTATGGAGACCACCGACAGATAGGCAGCAACGGGGACGCCGGCATCATGGAGCCTCAGGGCGAATAGGATCCCTCCCATCGCCATCAGCACCGCCCAGTGGATGTCAGCCGCCTCCCTGCGGCGCCAGTCGGAGACGGATGCGGACAGCAGCACCGCCAACGCGACCAGCGACACGGCAAATTGGTCTTCCATGACAGGGTATCGGACAGGTCGTTTTTATACGTTGACGGCCCGTCCCGGGACCCTTCGGTCTCCGCAGCCGAATCTTAGGTTATTCGCAAGAGTTCTACGTTTTTCGCACCCATTATATAGTATAGGAGTAATGCAGGCGTATAGTTACGAAAATCACAGAAAGGTGAACGAATGGTAGACAATCTCGATAAAAACATCATGTCGATTCTGAAGAAGGACTCAAGATGTCCTTTCGTAGAGATAGCGGACATGCTCGGGGTCTCCGAGGGGACCATCAGGAGCAGGGTCCACAAGATGGTGGATGACGGAGTCATCTGCGGATTCACGATCAAGACCAGCTCGAAGAACGTCAAGGCGGTGGTCGAGATAAGGATCGACGTGAACACCGACACGGAAGAGATAGCCAACGAGCTGTCCGGATACGAAGGTATAATAGAGGTCTTCGAGGTGACTGGTGACCAGGACATACTGGCCATCATCGATGTGGAGTCATCGCAGCACCTCAACGAGATCATCGAGAAGGTCAGACGCAACGACAACATCCTCAGCACCCGTACTCGTCTCGTGCTGAAGGAGCACTTCGGAGAGAATTGAAATGTTCGAGGGAACAGCAACAGCACTCATCACGCCCTTCAAGAAGGACGGATCCGTGGACGAGGAGGGCCTCAGGAGACTCGTCGACTTCCAGGAGGAGAACGGGGTCACCACACTCGTGCCCTGCGGATCCACCGGAGAATCGGCAACGCTCAGCCACGAGGAGCACATCAGGGTCATAAGCATAGTCATCGACCAGGCCAAGAAGGCGAGGGTCCTGGCGGGCGCGGGAAGCAACTGCACGTCCGAGGCGCTAATGCTCAGCAAGACCGCGGCCGATCTGGGAGCGGACGGTATCCTGTCCATCTCCCCGTACTACAACAAGCCCACGCAGGAGGGCATCTACCAGCACTTCAAGGCGATCGCAGAATGCATCGACATCCCGCTCGTCCTGTACAACGTGCCCGGAAGGACCGGGTCCAACATGCTCCCGTCCACCACCCTCAGGCTGGCGGAGATCGACAACATCGTCGCCATCAAGGAGGCGAGCGGGAACATGAACCAGATCCAGACCATCATCGGCAACAAGCCCAAGGACTTCGAGGTCCTGTCGGGTGACGACGGACTGACGTTCCCCATGATCGCCCTCGGAGCGGTCGGCGTGATCTCCGTCGCAGCCAACTGCGTGCCCAGGACCATCACCAAGATGGTGGACCTCTGCCTCAAGGAGAAGTTCATCGACGCGTCCGCACTGCACTACAAGCTCATGCCCCTGTTCGCGGACCTGTTCATCGAGTCCAACCCCATCCCGATCAAGTACGTGATGAAGAGGCTCGGTTACGGCAACGGTCTGCCCAGGCTCCCCCTCACCGAGCTCTCGGAGCTCAACAAGGTCCACCTCGACGAGACGATCGAGAAGCTGGGACTCATCTGATAAGAAGGCGAGGATGATGATCACTGTAAAGAAGTTCGGCGGTACCAGCGTAGGCTCTGTCGAGGCTCTGAAGAGAGCCGCTAACATCATACTTGCGGGCAAGGACAGCACCGTCGTGGTGGTGTCCGCCATGTCCGGCATAACGAACTTCCTCGTGGGGGCCATGGACGACAGCACTGCCGTCGACTCCGAGGTGTTCGACAAGTTCGAGGCCAGGCACATGGAGGTCGCCAAGGCCCTCTTCAAGGGGGAGAGGATGGAGAAGTTCAGGAAGGACTTCGATGTCAGGTTCGAGGCCTTCAAGAAGGTCTACTCGTCGAGGAACAATCAGGACGACCCCTACTTCAAGGACAACATCTCGTCGCAGGGAGAGAGGTTCTCCAGCCTGGTGCTGGCTCATCTGCTCTGCGACATGGGAGCGGACTCCGTCGCACTCACGTCGGAGGAGGCCGGGGTGTATGCCGTGGGCAAACCCCTGTCCGGTTCGTGCGACCTGTACAAGACCGCCATGGGCATGGATATCAACGTCAAGCCCCTGCTGGCGCGCGGATGCATCCCGATCATAACGGGATTCTACGGCGTCAACGAATCAGGGAAGCCCCTCACCTTCGGAAGGGGAGGTTCCGATTACGCCGCTGCGGCCGTCGGCAACGCCCTCGATGCGGACTGCGTCGAGATCTGGACGGACGTCAACGGATTCATGAGCGCCGACCCCAGGATCGTGCCCGATGCGATATCCATAGACGAGATGAACTTCAGCGAGGCCGCCGAGCTTGCGTACTTCGGAGCCAAGGTCCTCCACCCCAAGACCATCGAACCCGCCAGGGCCAAGCAGATCACCGTCAAGATCCTCAACTCCTTCCACCCCGACCACCCCGGTACCACCATCAGGTCGCTGAGGAAGAGGAGCGGTTCGCTGGTGAAGAGCGTCACCATGAAGAACGACCTCTCAGTCATCACCATCAGATCGGGGGAGCTGGCCTACAACCCCAGCATGGTCGCCAGGATCGTGGACAACCTCGGACGCCACGACGTGTCCGTCTACGGGATATCCACGTCGCTCTCCACGCTGGCCTTCATCATCCAGAACGGCGACGTCCCCCGCATCATCGGCGAGCTCAAGCTGATGAGGGACGAGCCCATAGAGGGCATAGACATCAAGAGCAACGTCGCCCTGATCTGCGTGGTCGGGGACGACCTCCTCGACAAGTGCGGATTCTCTGGCGATATCTTCGGCGCCGTGAAGGAAGCGAACGCCAACGTGGAGATGATCTCCGAGGGAGCGTCAGACGTGTCGCTCAACTTCGTCGTGCCCGCCGAGAGCGCCACCGACGTCATCAAGATACTGCACAAGAAGTTCGTGAAGAAGGTGGACGCGTGAGGGACTACGAGAACGACAAGGGAACCATGATGATCGGCGGCGTCTCCACGGTGGAGATCGCCGACAGGTTCGGCACCCCCGTGTACGTGACGGACGAGCAGATCCTAAGGCAGAACTACAGGGCAATCCATGACGCGTTCGCGAAGCACATGGACACCGAGATCCACTACGCATGCAAGGCGAACACCAATCTGGCTATTCTGAGCATCCTCAACCAGGAGGGCAGCCACATCGACGCCGTCTCCATCGGAGAGGTGCTCACCTGCCTCAAGGCGGGATTCCCCGCGGAGAGGATAATGTACACCGGCGTGAACGTCAGCGACGCCGAGCTCAAGGCGCTAGTGGCCACCGGATGCAGGATCAACGTCGATTCCCAGTCCGAACTGGAGAGGCTCGCCAAGATAAAGACGGACATGCCCATCTCGTTCAGGATCACCCCCGGGGTGGCATCCGGACACAGCGCCAAGGTCATGACCGGCGGCAAGGGTGCCAAGTTCGGAATACCCTATGACAAGGTGATAGAGACGTACGCCAGGGCCAAGGAGCTGGGATTCGATGTCAAGGGGATACACGCCCACACCGGTTCCGGCGGACTGACCACCGAACCCTTCAGCCAAGTCGTGGACGTGCTCTGCGGGCTCGTCAACAGAATCAAGAACGAGACCGGCATCCAGCTGGAGTTCCTGGACTTCGGCGGAGGGATAGGCGTACCGTACAAACCGCAGGACCCCGAGTGCGACCTCGACGAGCTCGCCTTCGAGATCTGCGACACCATCAAGGACGAGACCGAGATCAGGACGGTCGCCCTCGAACCGGGAAGGTACATCGTCTGCGATTCGACCATCCTGCTCACCAGGGTCAACGACGTCAAGGACGCCGGACCCAAGAAGTACGTCGGGGTGGACGCGGGATTCAACACCCTCATCAGACCCGCCATGTACGACTCCTACCACTACGTCGCGCTGGCCAACAAGTTCAACAAGGCATGCACCGCGAAGTACGAGGTCGTCGGACCCATCTGCGAGTCCGGCGACTACATCGCCCACGAGCGCGTGCTCCCCGACCCGGAGGAGGGCGACATCGTCGCCGTCTACTGCGCGGGAGCCTACGGATTCTCCATGTCCAGCCCCTACAACTCCAGGCCCAGGTGCGCCGAGGTCCTCGTGAACGAGGGCAAGGCGGAGCTCATCAGGGAGCCCGAGGAGATAGAGGACCTCTGGAGGCACCAGATCATACCCGAGAGGCTCACCAGATGACGCAGTTCTGGAAGTACCACGGCATCGGGAACGACTTCATCGTCTTCGACGGCACGAAAGGGGACCCGGGATTCACCCCCGAGCAGATCGCCTTCATGTGCGACCGCAACTTCGGCATCGGGTCCGACGGTGTCATCTACGTCAACCCCGGGATCGACGGCAGCGACGTCACCATGCGCATATTCAACACCGACGGCACGGAGCCCGAGATGTGCGGCAACGGCATCAGGTGCGTTGCCAAATTCGCATACGACATGGGCATCGTGAAGAAGAGGGACTTCGTCATCCACACCGGCAGGGGCAACCTGCTGGCACAGTGCACGTGCGGTCCCGACGGGAAGGTGTCGAGCATCAAGATCGACATGGGCGCGCCCATACTCGAACCCTCGCTCGTACCCGTCGCCGGCGACGGTGACAGGTTCATCGACCGTCCGATCACAGCCGAAGGGATCGATCTGAGGGTGAACGCCGTATCGATGGGCAACCCCCACTGCGTCACCTTCGACCCGCTCACCGACGGGCAAATCGATAAATTGGGGCCGTACCTCGAGGCCAACAGGGACCTCTTCCCCCGCAAGGCGAACGTGGAGTTCGCCAGGGTCGAGGACGGGAAGATCGACATCAGGGTGTTCGAGAGAGGTGTCGGATGGACCCTCGCCTGCGGTACCGGCGCATGCGCCACCACCACCGCGGCGGCCTTGAACGGGCTGGTACCGTTCGACGTGCCGGTGCAGGTGCACCTCCCCGGCGGATACCTGAAGATAACCGTCGACAGCAAACTCGAACACGTTTACATGGACGGACCGTCGGAGTTCGTCTACACAGGAAACATAGAACTTTAAGGTGGATACAATGAACTACGAATTCTCAGAGAGACTGCAGAAACTCCCCCCTTACCTCTTCGTCAGGATCGAACAGATGATCGCGGAGAAGAGGAAGCAGGGGGTCGACATCATCGACTTCGGCATCGGGGACCCCGACCTGCCCACCCCCCAGCCCATCGTGGACACGCTGTGCCAGGAAGCGGGCAGACCCGGGAACCAGAACTACTCCTCCTCCCAGGGGGAGAAGAGCCTCAGGGACGCCATCGCCAAGTGGTACGGCGTCAGGTTCGGCGTCGAGGTTGACCCGGACACCGAGGTGTGCGTCACCTTGGGATCCAAGGAGGCGATCTTCAACATCTCGCAGGCCTTCGTCAACTGCGGCGAGACCATCGTCGCGCCCAGCCCCGGATACCCCGTGTACTCGGGAGCGTCCACCCTCTTCAACGAGGCGAAATGCGTGCAGGTCCCCCTCCAGGAGAAGAAGGGATGGCTGCTGGACGTGGACGACTGCCCCAAGGGAGCGAAGATGCTCTACGCCAACTACCCCAACAACCCCACAGGGGCCACCTGCGACGTCGCCTACCTGAAGAAGGTCCAGGACTGGTGCAGGGATAACAATACAATATTCTGCTACGACAACGCCTACTCGGAGATGTGCTTCGACGGCTACATGGCGCCCTCCGCGCTCCAGGCCGGGAAGGACTGCATCGAGTTCGGCTCGTTCTCCAAGACGTTCAACATGACCGGCTGGAGATTGGGATATGCCGTCGGAAACAAGGACCTGATCGCAGGACTGAAGAAGTGCAAGGGGCAGATCGATTCCGGAGCGCCCATCTTCGTCCAGAAGGCGGGGATCACGGGTCTGGAGCTGTACAAGGAGTCCGGCAAGCTTCCGGAGATCATCCAGAGGAACATGGAGGTGTACTCCGAGAGGAGGTCCGTCCTCGTCGAGGGACTCAGGAAGCTCGGTCTGGAGGTGGTGATGCCCAAGGCCACGTTCTACGTCTGGGCCAAGACCGGCATGGGCTCCGCGGAGTTCGCCGAGAAGATGCTGGACGTCGGAGTGGTCTGCACGCCCGGTACCGGATTCGGACCCACCGTCGACGGATTCGTCAGGTTCGCGGTCACCAAGCCCGTGGACAGGATCAGGGAAGCGCTCACCCGCATGGAGAAGCTCTTCTGAAACCACTTCGGGAGGGATTCCCCTCCCAACATGTTTTTTACGGATACCTGCATGCATCGGGCATGAGGTACACCTTCCTGCCGATATTCCCCGCGATAGCGCTGCTGTCGACGCTTCTGGTGTTCCTCACTGGGCCCCGCACCAGGATGTCCATGATCTACTTCGGGCTGATGGGGCTCGTCGGCGTCGCCGCCCTCGTCTACCTGTCGTACCTGGCGTA
>JAFPVN010000203.1 GCA_017395275.1 Candidatus Methanomethylophilaceae archaeon
CCCGTCTTGGACACGGATGCGAGGATGGTGTCCGCATCCAGGGGCTTGATCGTTGATACGTTTATGACCTCGGCGGAGATGCCCTCGGCCTCGAGCTGCTCGGCGGCATCCATGCAGTAGCAGACCATCTGGCCGCAACCGCACAGGGTGACGTCGGAGCCCTCCTTGAGGACCTTCGCCTTGCCGATGACGAACTCATCCCCCTCCTCCGTGATGGTGGGGAACTCGGAGCGGCCCATCCTCATGTAGACGGGGCCGGGGTAGTCGGCGATGGCCTTGGTGGCGGCGTACGCCTCGTAGGCGTCCGCGGGGGAGATGACCGTCATGTTGGGCAGCGCGCGCATGATGGCCATGTCCTCCAGGGCCTGGTGCGATGCGCCGTCCTCGCCCACGCTGATCCCGCAGTGGGTGGCGACGATCTTCACGTTCATCTTGGGATAGGCCACGGCGAGCCTGATCTGCTCCCAGCACCTTCCGGAGGCGAAGACGCCGAAGGTGGATGCGAACACGGTCTTTCCGGATGCGGCGAGGCCGGAGGCGACGCCGATCATGTTCTGCTCCGCGATCCCGATCTCGACGAACCTCTCGGGGCATACCTTCTGGAATTCGGAGGTCTTGGTGGAGCCGGCCAGGTCCGCGTCCAGGACGACGATGTCCGGGCGCTCCTTCGCCAGGTCGGCCAGGGCCTTCCCGTAGTAGTTGCGCTGCGCGAGCTTCTGTCCGGTCACTGTATTACCTCCTTGAGCTCGGATACCGCCTTGGCGTACTCCTCGGCGTTGCAGGCCCTCCCGTGGAAGCCCGCGTTGTTCTCCATGAAGGAGACGCCCTTGCCCTTGACGGTGTCCATGATGATGGCCGTGGGGCGCGAGGATCCCTGGGCCCTGCCGAGGGCCTCGATGATCTGGCGCATGCTGTGGCCTTTGATTATTATGACATTCCATCCGAACGACTTCCACTTCTCGGGGAGGGGCTCCAGCCCGACCACGGACTCGGTGTTCCCGGAGATCTGGAGGTGGTTACGGTCCACGATGGCGACGAGCCTGCTGAGGCCCATCTGGCGGGCGAACATCGCGGCCTCCCAGTTCTGGCCGCTCTGCAGCTCGCCGTCGCCGAGGAGGCCGTAGGTCATGTAGCCCTTGCCGTCCATCTTGCCGGCGAGGGCTATGCCGCATGCCATGCTGAGGCCCTGGCCCAGGGAGCCAGTGGACATCTCCACACCGGGGACCTTCCCGCGGACCGGGTGCCCCTGCAGCGGGGATCCCATCTTCCTCAGGGACAGCAGGTCCTCGACGGGGAAGTACCCGGCCTCCGCCAGCGCGGCGTACAGCACGGGGGCCACGTGGCCCTTGGACAGCACGAACCTGTCCCTGTCCTCCCACTGGGGGTTGGACGGGTCGTGCCTCATGACGCGGAAGTACAGCGCGGCCATGAGGTCGGCCGCGGACAGGGAGCCGCCCGGATGACCGGACCCCGCCTCGTACGTCATCTCCACGACGTGGAGCCTGAGCTTGTTCGCTATGTTCTCGAGTTCCGCTGTGGAAAGCTCCCCGACCATGAGGATCACTCGTTCTCGATCCTCGGCGCGAGGAGGTACTCCACCTTCGCGTTGTCGTCCGCCAGGCCGAACATGAGCTTGACGGGGTAATCGTTGTCCAGGCCGATCTTCACGACGGTCCCGCCTGGGATCGCCTTAATGATGTTGGAGAAGTAGTCGAGCGGGAACATGCTGGTCGCCTGGCCGGACACGTCCAGCTCCTTGACGGCGGATTTGTCGAGCCTGAGGCTGGAGGAGTCCGTGTCGCCCTCGCAGGAGAGGTCGAAGTACTCCGGGGTCGCCGTGAGCG
>JAFPVN010000204.1 GCA_017395275.1 Candidatus Methanomethylophilaceae archaeon
GCCTTCAGGACAACGGACGACATCACCGCCGGCATCGAGTATCTGAGGGACCAAGGTCTGAAGGAAGCGAAGGCCAGATTCGGAAGGTTCGAATCCAGGACATACAACTGCGATGTCGATGCCAGGAGGGCATTGGACGAGGCGCTGTACAGCCATGTGGATTCGGCTTACGATGTAATCTGGAGCATCGACGAGGTGGAGGTGTCCATCGGATACGGGCACAGGGGAAGGCCGCGCAAGGATGCGAAGCCGATGACGAAGACCGAGTACAAGGTCAACGTCAGGCTGGCGTTCGACGGGGAGAGGGCCAAGACCCTGAAGCAGGACCGCGGTGTCAGGGTGCTCATCACGAACCTTCCGAGGTCGAACGCGGATGCGGAGAACATAAGGTTCGGGGCTACCGCCGATACGGTGCTGATGACCTATCTGGGGCAGTACCGCGTGGAGCACGCGTTCAGGCTGATGAAGGACGGGATGGGGATCGACAGGGTGTACCTCCACAAGCCCTCCAGGGAGAACGTGATGATGTTCGTCATCTCGCTGGCGACGATGCTGTCGGACATCATCACGCATGTGCTGAAGACCAACGGCATCGACATGACCATGCAGGGCATATCCGGTACGATGTCCAGACTGGACATCGTGCAGGATGCCGACGGCGAGTATCTCGACGGCAGCGAAGAGCACATCGACCTGTTCATGAGGATGCTGGAGACCCTCCGGATAGATCCGGATCATCTGCTGGGATGAGGCGCGGTCGCGCAATAGGGCAGCGGACGCTATGCAGAATCTCAAGAAATCAATTGAGATGTGCCGAATTCACGCTTATTACCATGATTACTTTATATTTACAATCGCCCTTTCCCCAGGGCTCTTAACAGCCTGAACATCCTTCAATGTTACAAATTCAGGATAGTCCTGCCTTCTCCTGACATAATTTGCTAGATCATATCCATCAGGATCGTGAATTGTTATGCATATTGCATATTGAATATCACTCCCCTTCATGATACCTCTACTGGAAGCTGATAATCTTATTGTCCAGTCCTCTTCCTCATCTTGCCTTAAAGGTATTGTACGTCTATGCAATGTCGACCAGATGTCCATTCCTGCACCTCCATTCTTGGCCCCATCTTTCGTATATATCGCCACATTCCCTAGGACAGCCTTTTCTCCAAAATGATGGTTAATAATGGCGTTACTCACGCAGACGATTTTCACCTTTGGTCTCTCGTCAGTATGAAACGAGACATCCATGTCTGTTGGCATAGGGATCTTCATCAAGATATCATCAGATGTGCTGATGATACCCTGATGTAACAAGATTATACGAGTTCCTTTCACTGCATCGTCATCCGGAAGTACCCCATAGCCGACCACATTCTCCTTTTCCAAGTAACTGATCGGTACTTCCCATTCAGGATCATACGCGGATGCAATCAATAATGCCGTACTTAGAAGAGTCCCATCATCAACAATAGATCTCCTAATAGTCTCTAATCTTCCCGCTACATAGGGTGCCGCAAAACTTGTTCCACCCGAATAA
>JAFPVN010000205.1 GCA_017395275.1 Candidatus Methanomethylophilaceae archaeon
CCTCTCCGGCAGCGGACCGGCCTTCGTGTTCATGATCATCGACGCCATGGCGGATGCGGGAGTGCTCATGGGACTGCCCAGGGACCTGTCGCTAAAACTGGCGGCGCAGACCGTCATGGGTTCCGCCGTCACCGTGCTGGAATCCGGAGAGCACCCCGACGTGCTGAAGGACAAGGTCTGCTCCCCCGGCGGCACCACCATCGAGGGGGTCAAGGTCCTCGAGGACTACGGCGTCCGCGCGGCATTCATCTCGGCCGTTCAGGCATCCGTAGAGAAGGCCAGGGAGCTCGGGAGGAAGGGCTGAGCTCTCCTCCTAATCTACATTATTATCTATCTATAATAGAGAACAAAACCCAGTGATTCGGTAGGAATTACCGCGCACTGGGTCATTTCTTTCATCTGTGCCAGATATGGGATGCGGCACCCGCCCGTGGGCGGATGCCTATATGAGCCAGCAATCAAAAAACCGATCCCCGCGGGGAACGGTCAGCACTGCTGATTGCGCCTCTTGCCCCTGTTGAACGGCCACGAGGACCTGATCAGACCAGTGACGACCCTGGGACCGTTGGACCAGATGGAACCGGCGTCCCAATCGAGGTCCTTCTTGTTGCAGACGGTGGATGCCATCATCCTCTCGCCCTCGTCCTTGATGTCCCAAAGCTTCTGCGTGCGCTCGGCCTCGTCCTTGATTAGGAGGATGTCGTCGATCCTGTGCAGCAGTCCCCTCGCTATCTCGGTCCTCTCGACGCGGGTGTCGTAGGCCTCCTGCGTGGTGAGTCCGCACTCAAGCTCGATCTTCGCCAGCTCCAGCGCGGCGTCGTACGAGGTCTCGGCGATCTCGTCGCGGGTCATCCACTTCGTCTCGTATGAGAGGACGTGCTTCCACGACGGGTTCTCGAGAAGCTGTCTGTGCTCCTCGAGGGTCCTGGCGAAGAACCTGTATCCCCACCTCTCGGGCTCCTCGAACGCGCGGCTCCCGGGATCCACGAAGGGCGCGAAGGGCGCGTTGTAGATGAACAGCTTGTCATCCTTTCCGACGGCGTTCCACAGGGACCTTGCCGCGCGGGCGCTGTCGATGGCGGACTCGCGGGTCTGCTCGGGCAAGCCGGTCATGTAGAAGACGTCGAAACGCACGCACCCGTTGGGGAACGCGGAGGTCAGGGTCTTCTCGATGGACGGATTGTCGTAGCCCTTGCCCATGGCGAACCTGACTATCTCGTCGTGGGAATCGGGGGAGATCTCCATCGAGTACTCCCCGAACCCGTGCTGGAGGGTCCTGAAGAACTGCTCGTTCCCGGGCTGGAAGATCTCGAACGCCACATGGTTCTTGATCCCCTGGCGGCGGGCCTCGTTGGCCAGCCTCTCCACATAGTCCGGACCGCCCTGACGTGGGTCGCCGATGACGAAAATGGGGGTGTCCAGATAGCTCTGGATGGTTGCCATGTCCTCCACCAGCTTCTCCGGGCTCCTGAAGGCGGGCTTGTTCCTGCAGAGTATGCGCTTGTTGGCCGCGTGCGAGCCTCCGCACTCGGCGCAGTTGTAGCTGCATCCGCGGACGGTGAACACCGATGTCAGCGGGAGCCTGTCCCATCCCAGCCAGGGAAGGGCGCCCTTGATGTCCCTGTTCCTGAGCGTGCACTTGATCATGGTGCCGTAGTCGAACATGCACCAGTCCAGGTCCTCGGGGATGTTGGTGACCTCGTTCACATGCACCTTGCCGTCCCCGTCCTTCCACGTGAGGTTGGGAACGTCCTCGAGGTTCCCTCCGTCCTGGAGCACCTGCATCAGCTTGACGTGCGGGAGCTCGGTGGAGTCGCCCCTCATGACCATGTCGATGTACGGCCTCTGGATGAGGTCCTCGTAGAAGTACGACGACGAGAACCCTCCGAACTCGACGATGCTGTCGGGATGGTACTTCTTGACGATCTTGGCGATCTCGATGGAACCGTGGCAGTGGGGCATCCAGTGGAGGTCTATCGCATAGACCCTGGCGTCCAGCTTGCTGATCACCTTCTCTATGTCGACCTTCTTGTCCTGGAGCATCATGACCGCGAGGTTCACGATGCGCGTCTTGAACCCGGCCGCCTCGAGGTGCGACGACATGGTCATGAACCCTATCGGGTACATCTCGAAGACCGGGGACGACGGGACCACGTCGCTGACCGGTCCGTAGAATATGGGCTTCTTCCTGAAATCGTAGACCGTCGGTGCGTGTATGAACACTATGTCCGTTCCCATCGTATCACTTCCCGAAGCGCCTGGCGCGCTTCTGATAGGACCTTATGGCCCTGAGCAGGTCTATGTACCTGAAACTGGGCCAGTATACGTCCGTGAAATAAAGTTCCGAATATGCCAGCTGCCAGAGCAGGAAGTTGGATATCCTGAGCTCGCCGGAGGTCCTGAGGACCAGGTCGGGGTCCGGCATGCCGGTGGTGTACAGGTATTCGGACACCAGCTCCTCGCTGATGTCGTCGACCTCCAGCTCCCCGTTCTTGACCTTTGCCGCGATGTCCTTCAGAGCGGAGATGATCTCCTGCCTCCCGCCGTAGGCGATGGCCATGCTGAAGGTGTACTGGTCGTTGTCCTTGGTCTTCTCCTCGGCGTAGCGGATGGTCTCCTGCATGCTCTCCGGCACCAGTTCCTTCTCCCCGATGACCTGGATGCGGATCTTCTTCTCCTCCACCTCGGGATCGTCGGCCATCTCCCTCAGGGTGGTCTCGATGAGCTCCATGAGGAAGTTCACCTCGCTCTCGTCCCTGTTGAAGTTCTCGGTGGAGAACGCGTATACCGTGAGATTCCTTATGCCGAGCTTGAGGCACCAGTTGAGGACGTCGCGGATCTTCTCCTTCCCGGCGAGGTGCCCCTCGCGGGTCTCGAGACCCAGCTCCTTGGCGTAGCGCCTGTTGCCGTCCATGATGATGGCGATATGCCTCGGCATCGGGCCGTCGGAGACCTCCTCCTCCAGCTTCTCCTCGTAGTACTCGTAGGTCTTGTTGGTGACGATGGACGGTATCTTCATTCGAAGTCCTCCGGTACCCCCGCGGCCCTGATGCCCATGTCGAAGCATCCCACCGCGGCGACGGCGCCGATGGTGCCTTTCTTGCCGGTGACGTTGATTATGCGGACGCCGTTCCTCTCGGCCACCTGCACCGCGTCGTCGACGGTGTACAGTATGGACTTGGCATCCCAGGACCACTTGGCCAGCTCCTCGGGGACCTTCAGTCCGGTCATGACCGCCATGACGGTATCGTCCGAGTACGTGCCCTTCCTAACGAAGTCGACGGCGAAGTCTATGAGTTTGGTGACATCCTCCTCCTTCACCGCGAAGGATACGGCGGTGCCGCAGCAGTTGGTGGTCTTGTTGGGGGCCTTGGGATTCAGCTGGACGATCTTGTGGTCCAGGTACATCCCGTAGGGGCACTCCTTCCCCAGCTTCATGGTCAGCACCCACGACGCCCCCTGCTCGGGGGTGTCGGTGTCGTCGACGCCGATAACGACCCTCACCATCTTGGGGGTGACGATCTCGGTCTCCAGCGTCTTGGCGCCGCCCATGGTTATCTGGTCGGGGTAGATGGTCTCTATCACTCCCGGCGCCTGCGGCAGGCATGCGCCCACTCCGACGGACGCTCCGGCGATGCCCTTCCACCTGGTGTGGACGGTGTCGCCCACAATCCTCAGGGACGATATGCCCTGTCCGCCGAGGGTGGATGATGCGGGTCCGAAGCGGAGGTCCCTGTCGCCGATGACGGTGTCCATTACGATGGTCGTCCCCTCGGCCGCTATGTTCTCTATGATGCCTCCGGTCCTCTTCCTGTTGACGATGTCCCACTCGGACGGCCCCTTGGAGGAGCATACCTCGATGATCTTCGCGATGCCGTTCTTCTCGTCCACCATGGTGACGAGTCCCTTGCAGAACATGGGTCCGAACCTCTCCCTGACCTGTTCGGGCTTCATAGTCTGTGTCATGTGGATACCTCAGTAGTTGAGCTCTTCCTCGTGGATGATCCTGAGGCAGTCCGCCGGGACCTTCCTGCACAGGAAGACGGTCTTCCCGGCCCTTCCGATGTCGTATCCCTCGTCGAAGCACCTGTCGACGTCGACGGCGAGGATCAGGGGGTCCTCCACGCGGACGGAGCCCGCGTTGTACGCGTCCTGGTAGGTCAGCGAGAGGTGGACCATCGACCTGTCGGTGGGCGTGAGTCCGGTCTCCAGTATGATCTCGGCCTCCTCCTCGGTGGTCGGGTAATAGAGCTCGTCCGGGATGTTGTCCGTGGGGAGCCTGAGGTCCAGGCCCTGGATGGTGTGACCGTATGTGGCCCTGACCATGTCCCCCACGATCTGGTACCTTCCCTTGGGGTCGGTGTCGACCAGCGCCTCGATGTGGTGCGGCCTCACCCAATGCATACGGGGGTTGTTCTCCTTTATCGCTCCGACGACCTTCCTGATGGGGACGAATCCCTGGTTGTCCATGGGCAGGTCGAACCTGCCGTGCCTCAGGATGCCGGCCATCATGCGGCCGAACTTCTCCATCTCGTAATCGTTCATCAGGAACTTTCCTTCCTCTCCGCAGACCGGACAGGTCTCCTCGCGGAAGTATCCGTGCTCCTCGCATTCTCTCATCATGGCTATTCACCTTTTAGCGTGACTTCGCCGCGTCCTCCGCGGCCTTGACGGCGTTGGCCATGAGCATACAAATGGTCATGGGGCCCACGCCTCCGGGGACCGGCGTGATGGCCGATACCTTGTCCTTGACGTTATCGAAATCCACATCGCCCACGAGCCTGGAGCCCTTGGGGTGGGTGGGGTCGTCTATCCTGTTCGTCCCCACGTCTATCACCACGGCGCCCTCCTTCACCATGTCTGCGGTGACGAACCTGGGCTTTCCGATGGCCACTATGAGTATGTCGGCCTGGCGGGTGATGGACGGGAGGTCCCTGGTCTTCGAGTGGACCACCGTGACGGTGGAGTCCGCGCCGAATCCGCGCTGCACCATCAGCGCCGCCATGGGCTTGCCGACGATGTTGCTCCTGCCCACGATGACCACGTGCTTCCCCGCGGTCTCCACGCCCGAGCGGACCAGCATCTGCTGCACTCCCGCGGGGGTGGCCGGGAGGAACCCGGGCTTGCCGATGAGCATGCGTCCGACGTTGACCGGGTGGAATCCGTCCACGTCCTTGGACGGGTCGATGGCCTCGATGACTTTGTCCTCGTCGATGTGCTTGGGGAGCGGCAGCTGCACCAGGAACCCGTGGATGGACGGGTCTTTGTTCAGTGCGTCGATCCTTGCCAGGAGCTCCTCCTCGGTGGTCTCCTTGGGCAGGACGATGGTCTCGGAATGCATACCGAGCTCCTCGCACTTCCTTCCCTTGTTGCGCACATAGACCTGCGATGCGGGGTCGTCACCGACGAGGATGACGGCCAGACCGGGGGTGGTGCCCTCCGACTTAAGCTTCTCAATGCGTTCGCGGAGTTCGGCATAGATCTCTCCCGAGACCTCCGGTCCTGAAATAATCCTGCAGGCCATGGGTGGCAGGAACACGCGCGACTTATAATACTTTACGCGCGCGAAAGCGTGCCCCTGACCGCTTCCTCGCATGTCTGGGGGACGTATCCGCAGTCGATGAGATCCGACAGCACCGAACGGACCCTGTCGTAGTTCTCCCTGATCTCCTGGGCGTCCATCACACCGCCGCCGCGGGTCTCCGCCATGTGCCAGCTGTGCGTGCACACGACGTATGTACCCTCGTAGATCCTGTTTCCAAGGTCCACGAAGTCCCTGTATCCGCGCTTGCCCTCGTGCATCGGCCAGAGGTACGACGTTATGGTCTTCCCGGAGGCGTCCTCCGCCTTGGGGACGGGCACCTCCATCAGCCCGTAGGCCTCGGATCTCCTGACGTCGGTATTCCTGGACACGTACTCGTAGCGGGAGGAGTCGTAGACGATACCGTACTCGTGCAGGAAGTCCAGCATCTCCTCGTTCGGGTCCATGTACGGGGAGCGGAAACCCCTCGGGGAACGTCCGACGTCGTCCCTTATCATGACCATCGCCCTCTCCGTAATCTCACGCATCTCCCCATGACCCAGCATTACCTTCGTGCGTGCTCCGGTGAAGTCCTCGTGGTCGAGTCCGTGGAGGCCGACCTCGTGCTTGGAGATGGTCCTCCCAACGCCGGTCTTCCTCAGGGTACGGGCCTCGGCGAAGAAGGTGCATCTCATGCCCAGGTCGTCCATGAGGTCCATGATGATCCCGGCGCCCTTCTCCGAGGACGAGAACCTGGGCTCGGTACCCTGTCCCCTGTCCATGGAGATGGCGGCGGCCTTCCCTATGACGGCGTCGTTGACGTCCCTGTCAAGATCGACGGTGAAGCAGAGTCTGCGCATGGTCAGTCCTTCTCGATGACCATGCCCTCGATGCCGAACGGAGCGTAATGGATCGCCAGCTCCCTGGCGCGGATGCACTTGGCCTCGGAGTCTGCGTAGATGGTGTACACCACGTCGTCGACCTCCACGCGCTGGCCCTGCTTCTTGCTCAGCAGTATCCCGGCGCCCTTGTCGTTGGGGGCGCCTGCGGCCTTCGCTATGGCGACAAGTGCCTTGTTGTCCACGGAGTTGATGTATCCCGCCTTGACGGCGCGGATCTCGCGAACGTACTTCCCGGGCTTGAGATCCTCGGACCTGATGTCGTAGTTCCCGCCCTGCGCGGCCACGATCTCCCTGAACTTCTTCATCGCCGCACCGCTGGAGAGGAGCTCCTTGGCGCGGACGTCGCCGTGGGGTATGCCTCCCATCTCCAGCAGCATGCCGGCCAATTCGCAGGCCTTCTCGATGACGCTGTTGGGGTGGTCCTGTCCCTCCAGGACGCGGATGCACTCCCTAGCCTCCAGATTGGGTCCGATGGCGTATCCGACGGGCTGTCCGCCGTAGGTCACGGCGCATTTGATGTTGATCCCCAGCAGACGTCCGAGGTCTGTGAAGTCGCGCACGTACGCGTGGGCGGCCTCCCTGTCGGGGACCTTTGTGCCCGGACCGGTGGGGATATCGATGAGCAGATAGTTCGCGCCGATGGCCATCTTCTTGCTGAGGATGGATGCCAGCATCTGCGCGCGGGGGTTGATGCCCAGGGGGTTCTCCACCCTGATGACGAGGTCGTCCACGGGTGCGAGGTTCATGGAGCCTCCCCATGAGAACACGCCGCCGACCTCCATCGCGATACGTTTGACCTCCTCGGCGGAGATGTCGACGTTGCAGAATGTCTCGACGAAATCCGACGTGCCGCAGGCGCTGCTGATCGCACGGGACGATGTCTTGGGGATCATGAGTCCCGCCGCCGCGACTATGGACACCACTATGGGCGTGATCTTGTTGCCGGGTACTCCCCCGATACTGTGGAAGTCGAACACCGGCCTCCCGGTGAACGCCAGCCTGTCGCCGGTGTCGACCATGGCCTTGGCGTGGTAGGCGATCTCCTCGATGTCCATGCCGGCTATGTAGAGCGATGTGAGCCATGCGGATATCTCGATGTCGTTGAGCTTGCCGTCCAGTATGTCCTGTATGATCGCGTAGATCTCGGATTCGGTGAGCTTCTGCCTGTCCATCTTCTTCCTGATGAACCTGACCGCCTCCGACTTGGGGCAGTGCTCTATCTCCACCGTGTCCCCCACGGCAACGCCGTGCTTGTCGAGGAACGCCTGGGGCATCCTGGCCTCGCCCTTCTTGGCGATGGACGGGGATGAGCCGTACAGCGTCACCCACTCCGTCTTGCCCTTGACCTTCACGCGGTCGCCGATCTTCAGACCGAGGGCCGCGCAGTCCTCCGGGCAAAGTATCACCTGGGGGCTGCTGTCCTCGATGTCGCATTTGGCTACCTTGAAGTTCATTTGCATCCCCACATGTCGAGGGCGATCCTGAGCTCCTCGTGGTCCTTGGCGTACTCCTGGAC
>JAFPVN010000206.1 GCA_017395275.1 Candidatus Methanomethylophilaceae archaeon
ATGAGCTCCAACACGCCCGTGACAGACCCGGGCACGTCACGCAGGATGAACTCCATCAGCATGACGCTGCTCTGTTCCTCTCCGGGATGGATGTACCCTATCTTGCGAAGCTCCTCGTCGGCCTTGGCGAGCTGTTCCTCGGTCCCCTCGGCATCGATGAAGAGCGTGTGCATGTCCACTGCCTTGTTGTAGCTGACCCTCGTGATGTTGATGCCGAGGGATGCGAAGCATTGGCTGGCCTTCAGGAACGCCCCGATGTTGTCGGGCATCGTCGTAACGTACGATTTCTTCATCGGTGCTCGCATGATTGTTTTGTATATTATGATATGGCTGAGTTTCCTTTCAATCCGGGACGATTCAGTGATGTTGTGCCCTCGTCAGTCGTCTATCTGTTGAATTGCATTTTTTTTACATAATTCAGTCATTTTTCATCAAAACCGTTCAGTTCTCTTTGTTCTTTGGATTGATCATTTTTTCGACGATTTGTTCTGAAAAATTCACCTCCGCAAACGGCCCTAGAATCGATTTTATCGATGTTATCCTTATCCTTACTCGTCTTTACGCTAAATTCTGTTGAACGGCTTCTTTGACCCATTAAAATCAAAACGTGTTTTTTTGTTGTTTCGAGTCTATGTGGTATGCGAAAAATCGTTATTTTCATCGGGGTTTTGATCAAATACCACCGAATTTGATTGGTGTATAATTAATTAAGTTGAATACTTAATCAGATTACTAAATTAAACACAATCTAAATTTCACTCGATTTGATAAAAAAATGATCATATTACACGCCATTTCAGATGTCCCGTTTTTCGGCAATTTTTTTTGAAATTTCATTAACATCTTATTCAATCTAAATTAATTAATGTAGTTGCTTTATTGAATATATTAATTTAAGTTTAATCAAATTGATGCATATTTTCAATATTACACCTCATTTTAGTTCGCTTTTTCATGATTACTATTTTTTATCATTTTTTATTGTTTTTTATTCAAATTTTAATTAAGTTTAATTTATTAATCTAATAGCTTAACAAACATAATATTTTAATGTTTAATTAATTTGTCACACAAATAGCTCAAAATTGCGCAATTTTTCATCGAAATCCGATGTAATTGGATCAGAAATGTTAAGTTAAGTTAGAAGCTTAATTACATTGAAATTTTAATGTTAAATCAAATACTAATCAATTTTTAGAATTATGGTCAAAAACGTCAATTTTAACGCCGTTTTTTGTCCAAAAAGGACTCCCGAATATCAACTTAATTTTGCTATTTTGCATCAAAAAGTACAGGGTATTCTGACCAAAAATCAAGGTGTTAGAATCGGGCTAGATTTTGATGCATTTTTGGTGAAAAATGACCATATTGCACCACATCGAAGATCCTTAATCCCTATAACTTACTATGAAATATCATAACATATGTAGTGTTATATTTAGCTATTAACAAATACTCTAATTATTATTAATTTTTGAAAATCTAAATAACTCATAATTAATTAATCTAAATGCTTAACTTACTTAATTAATAATGAACAATTACATTTCTACACAAAAATTTTAAAAATCAATAGAATTCCACTGTATCGGAAAGGATGCACTGCTCCGGAAATCACTGTTTGAGTTAATCCGGTTAAGCTAAAAACTTAATTGATTGACGATCGGGAATCTTACTCATCATCTTACTATCTATGGCTCTAAGACAAGCAGCTAGATCATCATATTTTTTAGACGAATTTCCATTAATCCATAAAACGATAATTAATTAATGTGATTGCTTAATTAGAATAAATATTATCACCAAAAGTCATGATATAATAATATTTTGTAATCAGATGCACTCAGAGGCCGATCTTCGATTGCATCTTACTTTTTGAACATATCTTGCAAATTCAATAAAATTTCATTAATACTTATTTAATTAATCTAATTGCTTAATTAACAAAAATAATTATCGTTAAACGGAATTCAGACCAAAACAGATTACTATCCGTGAAATTATGCATATCCATGGATGAGAGATTCCAATCAATCGTAGATGCAGGATGCAGCAGAAAACGTCTGAATCCAGAGGATTGCGAGTATCTCTTGTCATTCGATGAAAAATCCCTGGAAACTGCTGCATTGATCGAAGCTGCGGATTCTTTCGTTCGCAAACAATGCAGCAATAAGGGGGAGATCGCTGCACAGATAGGGATAATCGTCGGCCCGTGCTATGCAGACTGCGCCTTCTGCAGTTTCGCAGCCAGCACCACCGATGTCGAGGACTATACGATGGGTCCTGAGGAGCTAACGAGGTATCTGAAGGAGATATCATCCGCCGGAATCGTGTCGAAGGTCTCCCTGATGACCATCCACAACATCGATATCGAGGAATTGCTAGATTCCGTCCGTTTGGCACGCAGTGTATTGCCGGAAAACATCGAAATCGCCGTGAACACAGGTGATTTGGAGTATGATGAGGCCGAGGACCTCTTCGATGCAGGTGCAAGATCGGCATATCACGCATTCCGTCTGGGTGAAAGCATCGACAACTGGCTCGAACCGCGGGGACGCATCGATACCATGAAGAACCTCAAAAAGGCGGGTTTCAAGGTGGCCACAGGTGTCGAACCCATCGGTCCCGAGCATTCCGGTCGCGAGATTGCCGATCATTACTTCAGGATGATGGAACTCGGATGCGACTGCTGCTCCGCATCCAGAAGGGAATGCGTTCCGGGGACCAGGCTCTTCGATGCCGGGGAGATCAGCGAAAGGAGGCTGCTGCAGATTCGCAGCGCACTGCTGATATGCTCTACATGGTGCGATAGGACCGAATTCGGATTCTACGGGGGATTCTACGGCGGTTTCAACCGCATTTACGCCGAATACGGCGGAAGCCCGAAGGATCTCGAGGAGATGTCTGAAAAAGGGTTGATGAGAACGGTCGATTGGGCAAGGAGGCACCTTGAATCCGACGGATATTCGATTCATGACGTGCAAATGTATATTTCGTAAAACTTGTCATATATAAGTGAATTACAAAAGTATCTTTTATAAAATTGAAAAATAATTAACTTTAAATAGTATAAATAAAATTTAATTTTATGAAACAGGACATTCGCATCCTCCCGAGAGAGAAGTATCAGGATATGCTGAGAAGGTCCGAAGGTGCCCCCGTAATCAAGATCATCACCGGTATGAGAAGATGCGGCAAATCGGCATTGCTGATGCTTTTCCGTGATGAATTGATATCGAACGGGAAGGGAGAACACGTCTATTACAGAAAATTCGATGATGAATTGGAATCGGACGTTCCTGACCACAGGGATCTGATCGAGGACGTGAAGACCAAGGTGGATGTCGGTCCGGGCGACTACATCATCCTGGATGAGATCCAGGACGTGGAAGGCTGGGAAAGAGCGGTCATGTCGTTCTTCGAGAACGGTGCGGACGTGTACATCACGGGTTCCAACGCACACATGCTGTCTTCAGAGCTGTCGACGAAACTGTCCGGCAGATTCATCGAGATAGAGGTATTGCCGCTGAGCTTCAGGGAATTCATCTCATTCAGAAGAGAGGCAGGTGACGAATCGGACACAGCAGGTCTTTTCGAGCGTTTCTACCGCAACGGATCCCTGCCGGCAGTCGCTTTGTTGGACAAAACGCAGGAGAATCTCGTCGATACGATGATCGTGGGTATCTTCAACACGGTCTATGTGAAGGATGTGCTGGAGAGGAACAGCATCCGCAACGTGGCCCTCATGGACAACCTTAACCGCTTCCTGATGAAGGACATCGGGAACAGGGTATCGGTGAAGAATGCCTCCGGATTCTTGACAAGTATGGGGATGAAGAGACAGACCACGCCTCAGACTATAGACAACTACATCTCGATGCTCGAACGCGCCCTCCTCTTCCATCGTTCCAAACGCATGGATGCAGAGACTAGGACGTTCCTCGTCACCACCGAGAAGTTCTACTGCAACGACCTCGGTATCAGGAACAGCATCGTGGGGTTAAGGGTCGAGGATCTGGACGGGATATTGGAGAATCTGGTATTCCTCGAGCTGAAGTACCGTTTCGGTTCAGTGTTCACGTTGGGGGTCGGAAGACACGAGGTGGATTTCATCGTCAAGGGCGACAAAGGTCCCGAATACTATCAGGTCTGCTATGATCTGAACAACGAGGATACCTTCAAGAGGGAAGTGACGCCGCTCAGGAGCATGGACGACAACTATCCCAAGACGATAGTGGTGTGGAACGATTATCCTTTGAAGGATATCGACGGCATCAGGGTCGTCCGGATCATGGACTGGCTGACGGGTTCGGATTAATCCAGCGCGGCCTTCACGCCCTGGGCGAACCTGTCAGCATCGAGGTTCTCCAGCTTGAAGTACCTCGCACCAAGCTTCTGCGCCAGCCTCTCGGCGTTGTCGAAGTGGGGGAATCCCGAACTGGCATCCACTACGATCCATTTCACGTTGGGGATGCTGAGGTCCTCGGCCATCTTCTGTACTTCCTCATTGGCGTCGGCGCCGGCCGTGAGGGGCACATTCGCCCTTCCGTCGGTCACAAGAACAATGTAGCACCTCTCCCCTATGTGGCATCTGGAGTATGAGGTCATGTATTCGTCGACCCTGACGAGAGCCTCTCCGAGCGGCGTCTTACCTCCGGTCGGCAGTTCCTCGAGCCTGTTGTAGCTGTATTCCACGGATTTCGTGGGCGGAAGGATCACCTCGGCTCCGTCGCGGCGGAAGGCCATGAGGCCCACGCGGTCCCTCTTGACGTAGCTGTCGCGCAGCATCGATAATATCGCCCCCTTCACTGTGGCCATCCTCTTCCTCACCCCGAGGGAACCGCTGGCGTCCACCAGGAACATGATCGTGGCCCCGCTGCGTCTCTCGCGCACCTTCTCCCGGATGTCGCGGGATTCTATGACTATGGAGAGATTATCGCTCTTCCTCACCCTCTGATAGGGCGCTGCTGCGCGTATCGTGGCGTCGAATGCAACGTCGGAGGTCTTCCCCTGCGGGATGCGCGAACGGGCGTAACGGCCTGTTCCGTCGGCGCTCTGGGCCATCGTCCTGCGTCCCTTGCGGGTCTTCGTGCGGGAGGGGAGTCTCTCGTTGGAATCAAGATAATCGATGACGCGGAACTGGCGTCCGATCTCGAACATCATCTCCTCCAGATCCGGAAGGTCCGGCGGAGGGGGGAGTTCCTGCTGGTCGTCATCGTCATTATCGTCATCATTATCCTCATCTTCCGGCGGCTCGGGAGGTTCCTGGTCCTCGTTCTCCTCGGGTTCCGGAGGTTCAGGGGGTTCCTCCGGTGGTTCCGGAGGCTCGGGAGGCTCCTGCTGGTAGTTCCGGCGGTGGGGAAGGCACAGCACGGCGGCCTCCTCAACGTCCTTCTTCATGACCTCGTCCCTTCCGTTCAGCGCAGCGAGGGATTTGGCGCAGTTGACCATTGCTAGATCGCCGCGGACGCCGTCTGTGGCGACCTTTATGCAGAGTTCGGAGATGACCGATATCAATTCATCGGAGATCGATACGAGCGGGAGGATCTTTATCGCCTTATCTATCTTCAGGCGCTCGCCCGCCTCCTCTCCCTCGAAGAGGCGCACGAATCCCTCGGGATCCGACGTGTAGACGTCGTTCCTTGCGAGGATCAGATTGCGCTGTTCCTCGTCGCGGGGCGGTGCGTAGGCAACCAGATCGAACCTGTCCAATACGTGGCCGCTGAGGTCGGAATCATCAGGGTTCATGGTCGCGATAAGTGTCGTGTTGCAGACATATTCGTCCGATATCGGACCCCTTTCTACATGCACCCTGCCCGTGAGCACGGCGTCGAGGATGCCTGCGAGCATCCCTCTGTCCATCAGGTTGACGTCGTCGATGTAGAGTATGTTGTCGTGGGCTCTGGAAAGAAGGCCGGGCTGAAGCTTGGATCTCCCGGTCTTCAGGGCCTCCTCGATGTCCAGACCTCCGAACAGCTGTTCGTCCGTGACGTTCAGGGGACAGTTGATTATCTTCCTGTCGGTAAGGCCCGCTGCCGCTCTTGACAGCACGGTCTTGGCGGAGCCTTCGCTGCCGCGCAGAAGCACGGCATGTATGTTCGGATTCATGAGGGCGCATTCCAATGCCCTCTTGGCGTCGTCCATGCCGACGACGGCCGTGAACGGATAACCGTTCACAGATCCTGCAGGCATTTCTCGAGCTCCTCTCTGTCCAGTCCGGCCTCTTCGAACGGGCGCCTCTTCAGGCGGTGGGCCAGCACCAGCTCCGCGGTGGCGCGGATATCGTCCTTGGTGACGTTAGTGCGTCCCTCCAGTGCCGCATTGGCTTTGGCCGCCTTCAGCATGGTGATGTCGGCCCTGTGGCCGTCCACGCCGAAGTTGATCGTCACAGACACGATCTTGGATATGATGTCGTCGTCCGCCACCACCTTCGGAAGGATCTCCTTGGCCTTGGTGAGGCGCTCGCACTCGGCATCCAGCTCCTTGGCGCATTCAGCGATGTAGGATTCGGGGTCGGAATCGAACTGGACCCTCCTCTTGACCACTTCAGCCCTCTTTGCGACGTCCCTCTCGCCTTTGATGTCGAGCGAGAGACCGAACCTGTCCAGCAATTGGGGCCTCAGGTCCCCCTCCTCGGGGTTCATGGTACCGATGAGCACGAATCTAGCGGGGTGGGAGAATGACACTCCCTCCCTCTCGACGTAGTTGACTCCCATGGCGGCGGAATCCAGGAGCAGATCCACCAGATGGTCATCGAGCAGATTGACCTCGTCGACGTAGAGTATGTTGCCGTTGGCGGCGGCCAGGACACCGGGTTCGAACCTCTTCTCCCCGGTCTTCAGGACGTGTTCCAGGTCAAGCGTACCGGATACCCGGTCCTCCGTTGCGGACAACGGGAGGTCGATGACCCTCATCCTGACCTTCTCGGGCTCCAGCTTCTCCCCCTTGTCGAGCTTCTCTTTGCAATAGGGGCAGTATCTGGCCTCCTTCCCGTACTCGCAGCGGAAGGGGCACCCCTTCACCACCGTCCTGTAGGGGAGTACGGCGTTCATCGACCTCACGGTCGTGGATTTGGCCGTACCCTTCTCTCCTTTGATCAGCACTCCGCCTATCCCGGGGTCGATGACGTTGAGCATCAACGCCCTCTTCATGTTCTCCTGCCCTACGATCCTCGTGAAAGGAAAGACCAACGGTTGTCCTGTCATATCTATCCGCTCCTGTATTGCCTATCGGTTTAATGTGTTTATCTGTCGGTTATCTCCTCGATCCTCTCCTCAGTCTCGAGGTAGAGGTCCCTCAGTTTCTGCCTGTAATCGTCGGATGCGTCCCAAAGTCCCCTCTCTATCGCCTCTTCCAGGCGGTTGAGGATGTTCATCATCGCATAGGGGTTGACGTCCTGCATCCATTCCTTCGTGTCCTCGTCCAGCAGGAACTTGTCCGCCAGACCGTCGTACATCCAGTCCTCGGTGACATCGGACGTGGCGCCCCATGCCATCGTGAATTCCGTGAGGTTGGCCATCTCGGATGCTCCGCGGTATCCGTGCTCCTTCAGGCCGTTTATGAACTTGGGGTTGAGCACCTTGGAACGGAACACGTATCTCAGCTCCTCCTTGGTGTCCCTTATTTTTGTTTTCTTGGGGTCGGATCCGTCGCCCATGTAGGTGACCGCGTCCTTCTTACCATAGGCGCGGACGAAGGAGTTCATGCCTCCCAGATACTCGTACACGTCGTCGCAGTCGAGAAGATCTATCTCCCTGTCGGGCATGTTCTTGACGGTGGCCTCGACGTTGGAGAATCTGCGGATGAACTCCTCTCTCATCTTCACGCCGTGGTTGCCTCTGGAGTAGCCGTTGCTGCACCAGTCCAGATACACGTCGGCGAGGTCCTGCACGGTCTGCCATGTTCCCGCCTCGATTGCTTTGTTCACACCGGTACCGTAACCGCCCGGCGGCGCACCGAAGATGCGCACGGCGTTCCTCATGCGGGCCTCGTCCGGCGTGAGTCCGCTAGCAATTCCGTCCACTATGTCCTTCCTGAGATTCGCTGCGAGGGCGTTGTCCTCGTCGTCCTCGTCAAGGGAGGCGACCAGATTGACCGCGTCGTCGATCATGTCTATGAGATTCGGGAATGTGTCCCTGAAGAGTCCGGTGATGTTCACCGTGACATCCACCCTCGGCCTTCCCAGTTCCTTCAGCGGCACGACCTCCAGGTCCACCACCTGTCCGCCCGTGCGGGACCATACCGGTCTGACTCCGAACAACCAGAGGATGTATGCGACGTCATCCCCGCCGGTCTTCATGGTGTCCGTCGCCCAGATCACGAAACCGATCTCCCTTGGATACTCCCCTTTCTCGGAGACGTAGCGCTCGATCATCTGGTCGGCCATCCTCTTCCCTATCTCCCATGATACCTTCGAAGGTATCGCGTCGGGGTCCAGAGCGAAGTAGTTCCTCCCCATGGGAAGGATGTCGGCATTGCCCCTCGTGGGTGCACCTGAGGGTCCCGGAAGCACGTATCCGCCCGCCATCCCGTGCAGGAGGTTGCCGATCTCGTCGGACATGCGCATTATATTCGGGACGACGGAGAGGCACATGTAACGCACCGAATCCCTCAGTTCGTCGGAGATCCTGCCGTGCTTCTCCAGTATGTACGATTCGCATTTTTCAAGTTCATAGCCGCATCCGCGGGCGAATACGATGAAATCCATGACCTCGGCGTCCGCCCTGTCCGTAACAATGCTGTTAAGCTCTCCGGAAGGGGACGTTCCTGAAGGGTCGGCTATGGCCGCCTGTATATCTATGCCAAGATTGGATGAGAATGCGTCCCTGAGGCTCTTCACGGGGCCGTTGTCCAGCCTCATGAGGGAATACACCATGTCGTCGAGATGCGTCTCAGAAGGAACCCTTCCAAGCACATGGAGGTCGGATCTGACAAGCGCGTCCTTGACCTCCGAGAGATGTTCATGCAGCGGTATGATGTACTTTTCAAATCCTTCTGCCCCAGGATCCTCCTCCAGGCCGAGGTCGTCCAGCATCTTGTGCTCCTTGACGGCATCGTAGACGTTCTTCACCAATTCCTTCCTGCGTTCGGGGTCGGGCGTGTCCTTGTTCGCTATGTACAGCTGCAGGGGGCCTTCCACCTGCGCGATGTCGTCGTATTCTCCCGCGCGGGCCATGGACGGGGGCATGTGTCCGATGAGCACGCTCTCTATCCTGCGCTTGCACTGGATGCCCTCTCCGGGGTCGTCCACGATGTAGATGTAGAGGTTGGGCATGTTGCCCAGCACGAAATCGGGATTGCACTTGTTGGACATCCCCGTGTTCTTCCCCGGCAGCCACTCGAGGGTGCCGTGCGTGCCCACGTGGACTATGACATCCGCCCTGAACACGTCCTTCAGCCATCTGTAGTACGCTATGTACTGGTGCTGGGTGAACAGAATCGGACTGTGGATGTCCTGCTCCATCTTGTCGGCGGAACCCCTCAGGGGCTGGTATCCGACGAACACGTTCCCTTTTCTGATGCCGGGGATGATGATCCTCTTCCCGTCGACGCATATCTCCCCGGGAGGCTGTCCCCAGTCGTTCTCCACCATCTTCCGGTCCCATCCGGGTACCGTTTCGTTGTAATCCTCGATGTAATCCTTCGAATCCACGAGGTCGACCGCCTTCTTCCTCATGGTCTCAAGGGACAGGTTGTCCAGATCGTTGGTCACCCCCGACAGAATCTCATCGATCAGCGCACGCCCGTTCTCGGGTACGTTCTCGATCGAATATCCGCGTCCCGACATCTCCTTCAGCAGCGATGCGATGCTCTCCATGGAATCCAGTCCGGCGGCGTTTCCTATCACTCCGGAATTGGGCCTGGACTGCCAGAAGAGTATCGCCACCCTCTTCTCGGATGCGGGTATATGTCTGAGTCTGGCCCACCTGTAGGCCATGTCCACGACGGCCTCTATCCTGTCGGGGATGGGTATGCTGCGCTTCATGCGGGTCTTCTTCGGTGTGTATGCTATCGGTACGGTGATTATGTCCCCGTCTATCTCGGGGAACGCCACGTTGTTGACGATGGCATGCTTGTTCAGACCGATCTTGTCGTCCTCGAAGTCATGGTAGTCGCCGGTGACCGCCATGGTGTTGAGCATCGGGACGTCCAGCAGTTTTGAGTAGAAGTTGTCCTCGTCGGCTATGCCCACGCCCATCTCGTCGCGGGTGTTGTACATAACGGAGAACTGGGTGTGGATTATCACCGCATCCACCAGGGGTCTTCCGTTGTCGAGGAAGAACTCACGGAAGGTGTCCTCGGTGCTCCATTCCCCCTCCCGCTTATACGAAACGGCCTGGAAGAACACGGGGAGCGCGTTCATACCCCTGCGTTCAATCTCCTCCACCAAAGCATCAATCGCATCCAGATTGCTGTAGATCCATGCGCTGCTGGCGAAGAGTATCCCGATGGTCATCTTATCCGGATCCAGCGTCCTCAGGTAGTCCTCGCGGGAAATGTCCCTGTCCATGCCCTTGTGGTAGTATCCGTGGTGCCTCTGCACGATCGGTTCCGGCGGCGGTACCTGCGTGAAACCCATCTGGTATGCAACGCAGTGGAGCATACCGTAATCGTTGTCCGGACCTCTGGACGCGGCATACTTGGCGAGGTCCGCGTACTCGTCGTCGGTGCCTGTGAAGAGCGGGCGGTTGAGGATGGTGATCTCGGGGTTCCCGCTGAATATGAGAACGCGTCCGCGTATCTCCTTCAGAACGGTCTCGAACTTGTCGAACCTCTTGAAGCGATGGGTATCGGACATGCACCTCATGAAGACGAAATCCGCCTGGCGGACGTGTCTCAGGAGTTCCTGATAGACAAGGACGTCGTCGTCCGCGTCCTCGGTGTTGAGCGCGTAAACCTCCGGAATGACGCCCACGTCGCGGAGCCTCTCCGCGGGATCGGACATGAATTTGGCGTCCGCCGTCTGAGTCGAAAGGAACACGATCCTCATAACGGCGTTATCGTCCATGCCTCCGCGATTATTTTGATTTATAAAAAGGCAAGGAGACCGGTTCCGATGATGTGTTGGCAATAACAGCCAATTGATGAAAAAACAATGGTTTTTCGATACACTCACGGGGTATTTTATTGAAAAATGTCAAAAAATCGAATACCCTGGAGCGGTATAGGCCTCGAAAATAGGATTAATACCCTAGAATGATATCGTTTCGGTTGGTGAGATAGTGGTAACGTTAGCCGTGATGGGCATCTGCGTCAAGGACGGGCGCGTCATGGATTACGCCAAGTCCAAGCTCGCAGGTTACGATCTCACCGTCCACTATGTCGACAGCGTCGCCCTCGACGAGGACCTCGACAGACTCGCCGACTTCATCAGATTGGTCCCCTCGCTGGATTTCATGATGATCCACGTCCACGGCGACGTATCGTTCTTCCGCCACTTCGACGAGGTCAGGAAGGCCCTGGAAGCCAGTAAGGTGTCCGCCATACTGCAGTGCACCGAGGCGGAGACCACCCTCCAGTACAGGTACCTGTTCAGGCAGGGGGACGACGATTACGACCGCATACTGAAGTATCAGGAGATAAACGGCGACGACAACATGTACGCCACCGCCGTATGGGCACTGAACACCTTCGGCGGACTGCATCTGGAGATCCCCGAACCCATACAGCCGATGACCGAAGGTGTCTATCATCCGGACAGGGGAACGATGCCCATAGCGAAGGGAACGAAGGGCATCGACAACTCCGAGAGACCGGTGATAGCGGTGTTCTTCCACCAGAAGTACTGGCTGGTGCACAACACCGATGCGATCGACTTCCTCATCAGGGAGGTGGAGGCCACGGGGGCCGTCGCGCTCCCGATATTCATGGTCACCCACGAGAACAACCGCATAGGGTCCATCGGCATACGCAACATAATCGACAAGTACCTGATACGCGACGGCAAACCCATAGTGGACTGCGTGGTGAACACCATGGGGTTCTCCCAGACCGTCATAGCCGATCCGGGGACGGGTACCCAGATATCCCACGACAACTTCTTCGCGAGGCTCAACGTACCCGTGATACAGGCCATATCGCTGTACAATCCCCCGAAGCAGTGGCTGGACAGCCCCCTCGGACTCAACGCGGCGGACATCGCCATGAGCGTCGTCAATCCAGAATACGACGGCCAGATAGACCTTGTCCCGTACGGCGGATCCGAGATGGACGAGGAGGGATTCTACAGGCAGGTACCCATCGAGGACAGGTGCAGGATGATCGCCGACACCGCCTACAGATGGGCGATGCTCAGGCACATACCCAATTCCAAGAAGAGGATAGCGATACTCATCTACATGTACCCGCCGAGGCAGGACCTGGCGGGCGGAGGTTACGGCCTGGACACGCTTCAGAGCGTATCCGATATGCTCCGTTATCTGAAGGATGACGGGTACACCCTCGACTGGCTGCCCGAGGACGGCAGGGAACTCGTAGACCGCCTGTTGGCCGGAGTGACCAACGACGACAACTGGAAATCTGAGATACAGCTGCGCGAGGCATCCGTGGACACGGTATCCACCCTGCAGTACCTGGATTGGTTCAACGAACTTTCCGAACAGGTCAGGAACAGATGGCTGGACGCCTGGGGGCACCCTCCGGGCGACCTGCATACGCTGGACGGGAAGTTCCTGCTTCCGGGGATAATGAACGGCAACGTGTTCATCGGATTCCAGCCCGATAGGGGCAAGTGCGACACCGAGGCTTATCACGACAGCCGCAAGGCGCCGCCGCATCAGTATCTGGCGTTCTACAGATGGTTGAAGCACGTCTTCAAGGCCGCAGGAGTTATCCATGTCGGTACCCACGGTACGCTGGAGTGGCTCCCCGGTAAGGGTGCCGGACTCTCAAAGGACTGCGATCCCGACATCATCCTGGGCAACATCCCCAACATAAACCCGTACATCATCGACAACCCCGGCGAGGGGATGCAGGCCAAGCGCCGCAGCTACGCTGTGATAACCACTCACATGATCCCCGCCATGACACGTTCGGGCGGTTACGACGAGATAAACGAGCTGGAGAGCGTGGTGCAGGCGTACATCAAAGCGAAAGAATACCAGCAGGAGGAGAAGCTGCCGTCAATCCTGCAGTCGATGAAAGAGGTGTGCGTGAAACTCAATTTCCTCAAGGACCTCGGTATCGCGGAGGATTGCGGCACCGACGTCATCGCAACCAACGCGGACCGCATCTACGATTACATACTGGACATAAAGGACGCCATGATCAAGGACGGTCTCCACATCCTGGGAGAGGTCCCTTCCGGCGAACGCATGGACGAGATGGTCTATTCGTTGGTGAGATACAGGAACGCCGATATCCCCTCACTGAGGGAGACAGTTGCATCATCATTCGGTCTGGACATGGAGGATCTTCTGAAGGATCCGTCTGGCATGCTCCCCGACGGCAGGCTGAAGGGAGAGGCCTCCGACGAGATCGATGCGTTATCGTTCGAGATTGTCAAAGGCATCCAGGAACGCGGTTTCGACCTTGCAGAGTGTCAGAAATTCGCCGATTCCATGATAGAAGGCGACAAGGAAGACCTCCACAAGGTGGTGGAGTTCATCTGCGGATTCCTGCGCGACGCCATCGGCCATATGACGGATGAGCTGACGAGCATCACCGATGCCCTCAACGGAGAATACGTCCTTCCGGGACCGTCCGGATGTCCCGGAAGGGGCAGGGCGCAGATCCTTCCCACAGGGAGGAACTTCTATTCAATAGATCCCGACGGGGTGCCATGGCACTCCAGCTGGGAGATCGGTTCGAAGATGGCCGAGCAGATGGTCGAGAGGTACGTCAAGGACAACGGAACGTACCCGCAGAGCGTCGGGATCATCCTCTGGGCCACGGACACCATGAAGACCGGCGTGGATGATGTGTCATACATAATGAGGCTCATGGGCCTGCGCCCCGTTTGGACGGGCTACGGAGGCCGTGTGAAGGAATTGGAGGTCATCCCCCTGTCGGAGTTGGGCAGACCGAGGATCGACGTCACGATGCGCATCAGCGGGCTTTTCAGGGACACCTTCCCCAACCTGTGCAGGATATTGGATGAAGGTGTGATGAAGATCGCCGGACTCGACGAGGACGACGATTCCAACTACCTCGCTGCGAATTTGAGAAAAGATACGGTGGAGGCCATCGCCGCGGGCATTCCCGCAGACCAGGCCCGCAGGCAGGCCAGCATAAGGGTGTTCGGAGACGCTCCCGGGGATTACGGATGCGGCATATCCAACGCCATCGAGACCGGTGCGTGGCATACGGTGTGCGATCTCGGCGACATCTACGTGAAGAACGGATGCTACGCCTATGGGAAGGGACTGCAGGGCGAGGCGTATCCAGAACTGTTCAGGAAGCGTCTGGGTTCCATGGATGTCACGGTCAAGAACCACAACACGAGGGCGGTCGACATGCTGGACATGGACGATGACATGGACAATCTGGGCGGTATGAACGCCGCCGTGAGGGCCATCAGGAAGAAGGATCCCGTGTCGTTCATGGGAGACTCCTCGGATACCGCGAATCTCAAGCTGCGCACAGCGGAAGAGGAGTGCGCCTACATATTCCGCAGCAAGATCGACAATCCGAAATGGCTGAACGGACTGAAGCAGCACGGGTTCGCAGGCGCCAAGGAGCTGTCGAAGCTGTTCGATTTCACCGTGGGATGGTCCGCCACATCCGATATCGTGGAGAACTGGATGTACGACGACCTCGCCCAGCGCTTCGTCCTGGACGAGGAGACAAGGGAATGGATCAAGGACGAGAACCCCTACGCCATGGTATCCATGCTCTCGCGCCTGCAGGAGGCCATGGAGAGGGGATTCTGGGACGCCGATGCCGAGATGAGGGAGAAGCTCAAGGATGTTTACCTGGAGTTCGAGGAACGCATAGAGGAGATCACCGACAGGTGATTTTTGATTCTTTGAATACTATCGGCTGCAAAACTTGGAAAGTTGTGAAGTTTTGTAGCGATAACACACTGTGACACGTCATGCGCGATACGAATTGTTCAGGCGATATTTGTGAACCCGTGAACTCATATCCCGTCTGACAACGAAGTTATTTGAGAACACTATAGGCACTCAAAGGTGTACCCAGCAGTCCAGAGACGCAGAGTGGACATTCCGGAAGACTGCGGATATCGCTGCCCGTTCATAATGTAAATCCGTATTCCCTCATGCGCCTGTACAGGGTGGATCTGCTTACGCCCAACGCTTCGGCGACCTTCTCGCCAGACTCTCCTGAATCAATCTGTTTCCTGGCCCAGAGGGCGTTATCCGGGCACAAACCCTTCCTCTTCCTTCCGGGAGAGTTCGGTTCAGAGCGCCCTGGATTAGAGAGCCTGTCCGAATTGAGCATCATCCTCAACGAACGCCCCAAGGCGGTCGATTCACCACATGAGAGAGGCGCACCATCTATAGATACCGTGGAACCTTCCGCAATGGCCGAAAGCAGTTCCCTGGCGACCGCGAGCAGGGGCTTCTTTGAGGTAACGAACTCCCTGTGGGAGGGAGGCGTGTATCTCTCGACCTTGAGATTATCGCCGTTATAGCGCGTATCTGTACGGATCAACCATTCTAGACGGTCATAGTGGTCTAATCCCACATCCGC
>JAFPVN010000207.1 GCA_017395275.1 Candidatus Methanomethylophilaceae archaeon
ATCTTCGTGAAGAAGTTTCAAAAATCAAAATCGATGACAAATACGCGGAAATAAAAATAAGAAACATCGTCGAATTTGTAACATCTCTCACCACAAAAGAGATCCTCCTTTACGTCTACACGGATGATGTGACCAAGAATGAGGGTATGACAAAGAACTCAAGTGTCAAGAACAATATATTCTCACAGCGCATCCCTATTGCCACATCAATGGTCCGTCGTGGTAAGGTGTCCATCGAAAAAGGTGCAGAACTAGCTGGGATGGATTTGCAGGATTTCATGAAAATTCTTGAAAGGAGAGCTCCTGCATGAGTCTCTGTAAAATACTTGATACTTGCACGATGATCAACATTTTTGTCGAATCAGGGGTTAACTGCGATGGGTTTTTCCGCAAATATGAATCTGTCACGACACCGCATGTGGTCGAAGAATACACGCGCAAATATCCTAGAGTCGTACCAGATTGCCTAAATGTAATAGATTTCGACAAAGATGTATCCCAGCTTTATGATGATTCGGAACTTTTATTCCCAGGTCTGGGACCTGGAGAAAGATCGGCATTTGTACTGGCAATCTCCATGCTTCCATCTGAAAAAGATATTGTCATCCTTAGTGATGATAAAAAAGCAGTCAAAAAAATGTCAGAATTTTGTACTGACGAGGATTCACTCAGCCTATTCCCCGGAATTGATAAGATCAGATGGGGAAACACCTCTGATGTTTTACACAAAATGAACGAACACGGGGATATTACACAAACAGAATTGGGTACGGCCTTCCAAAAACTCAATTTTAATCCCATGTAAGGCCTGGTACTTCAAAATTATGCTCGAAGAGAGACAACTGCCCGATCATCGATGTATATTCCTTCGCACCGGGTTTCTCCTTCATTAGATTTAGTACCGTGCCATTCTCAACAATCTCTGCTTTCACACCTTCCATCTCTTCATTCATGATGCGTTCGTTGGTGTTTTTATATTCATAGACATCAGAACTGACTTCCACTTTGTCGTAAGTCCATGTATCTCTGGAGAAGCGCTTCACCACGGTCGAGTTTCCTCCACCCATAAGATGGTAACCTGAATCTGCGGATTGTATAGGTTACATCAGCCCAGGATTATCTGTCCCGATTCCATCTGTTCCAGCCCGAACACGGTGAAGATCTCCCTGATGTTCTTCGATATGTGCGTGAGCCTCCAGTCGCCCGTGTTTCCGATGGCGAACACGGTGTTCAGCGACAGCAGGAGCTCGCTCACTGACATCCCGTTGACGGAATCCTTCTTTGCTTTGGTCCGCAACACATCCCTGTCGTGATCTCTCAGCACGTTCTGGATGCGGATCCTCATCATTAGTGCTATGAACTTTATGAACAGCCTGCCCCTCGCGCGTTCGGAATTGCCAGTGTTGTTCCTGTCACCTTCCAGTTCGTTCTTATACACGTCGAAGGCCTTCTCCACCCAGTCCCTGACATCGTAGGAGGTCATCATCTGCTCGAACGTTGTCCCCGAAGATGCCAGCATGACGAACATGCCCGCCCTGTTGTCGGCGAATGTGAACGCATTCTGTTTCCTCTGGATGTGCATGTATCCTTCGTCATCAACGGTGTAGTCCAGATACCTCCTGACGAACGGCGGGAGCTTCCTGTACACCAGCTCCGGGTTGCGGTGTTTCGTGTTTTCCAGCCTCAACTCCGTCTCCGAGACCATCGACATCATCTTCGTGATGTCGTCCGAAGCTTTCGAAGGATCGAAGACCACGAATGCCTTCAGCTTCCTGGCTTTCGAGAATCTATCGTTCACGGCGGCGGAATCCTTATGATTCCTCGGGACCTCGACGATATACTCATATCCCTCATCTCCATCGGTTACACCCACTTCGTATTCCGCATACTTGTACGCCTTGCCCTCGTGGAAGGCGAAGGATGACGATGCCTTCAGTTCGTCGATTGCCTTGGACATCAGTTTCTTGATCGGCTCGGCCTTCACGTTCGAAGGCATGGTGAAATCCATATCCAGATCCATCAGAGCGGATACGTTGGCCGCACTCTCGAACCCCCTGTCCATGACCATCCTTCCATTGCATCCCAGGTCCTTCATATCACGGACTGTGTCCTTCATCACCGCCATGTCAGCAATGCTCCCGGGGAGCATAC
>JAFPVN010000015.1 GCA_017395275.1 Candidatus Methanomethylophilaceae archaeon
ACATACCATATCAACAACGGCGGGGACAACCTTGATTACAGTACCGTCCGCTGGTATGATGAATATGCCTATCTCGCCGGTTCGACCTTCACGGCCAACACCGGATACGAGTTCGTGTGCTGGAACACCCTGGCGAACGGACAGGGATACTCCCATGCAGCCGGCGAAGCATTCGAGTTCCCCGATGATGCGGAGTACGGCGAAGTCATCACCCTCTACGCCCAGTGGAGGCTCATCGACTACTCCATAACGTACGAGATGAACGGCGGCGGTACCAACGATAACAGGAACCCTGCGACGTACACCTACGAGACTCCCGAATTCATCATCTATAACGCGGTCCGCAACGGATACGACTTCGGCGGATGGTTCGACAATGAGGAACTCGAAGGGGATGCGGTCACCACGATCGCGCTGAACACCACGGGGAACGTCACACTGTATGCCAAATGGACCATCATAGAATACACCATCACGTACAACCTCAACGGCGGTACCAACGCGCAGTCCAATCCTGGTACATACACGATAGAATCGGAGAGGATTGTATTCACCAATCCCACCAAGGATTACTACGACTTCCGCGGATGGTACACCGATCCCGAGTTCAATCCCAACAGCGAGTTCAGTACCATCTATGAGAATTCCTTCGGAAACGTGACGGTGTACGCCAAATGGCAGCCGACCGCATACACCATAACGTACGAGCTCAACGGAGGTACCAACGACCTGAACAATCCCGTTGCGTACAATTACGAGTCCGGCGCCTTACAGCTCGCCGATGCCACCTGGAACCAGGGCACGTTCGCCGGATGGTACGACAACGCACAGTTCCAGGGCGATGTGCTGGAGGCCATACCCGCCAATTCGCACGGTCCTCTGACCCTGTACGCCAAGTGGAACATGACCCAGTACTCCATCACCTACGAGCTCAACGGAGGTACCAACTCCCCGAACAACCCGGCTACGTACACCTACACCACCGAAGACATCGTGTTCGCGGATCCCGTGAGGGCAGGGTACATCTTCGGCGGATGGTTCGGGGACCGTGATTTCCTGAACGGCGAGGTCGAGGGGATCCCGAACCATTCGGCAGGCAACAAGCAGGTGTTCGCAAAATGGACGCTCGAGGTTTACACGATCGCCTACAACCTGGACGGCGGAGATAACCCGCAGTCCAACCCCGCCTCGTACACCGTCGAGACAGCTACCTTCGAGCTGGCCGATGCGACCAAGGATGGATACACGTTCGTAGGCTGGTACAGCAACCCGCAGCTGACCGTCGAAGCGGACACCGTCATAGAGAAGGGATCCTCCGGCGCGATCGTGGTGTATGCCAAATGGGCCATCGTGAACTACGACATAACGTACGTGCTGAACGGCGGCACCAACAACCAGGACAACCCGGACTCATACAACATCGAGACCGCGACCATAACCGTGAAATCCGCCAGCAGAACCGGATATACATTCCTCGGATGGTACGACAACGAGAATTTCTCTGGTATCGCCATCACCTCCATCCCGCAGGGCTCCACGGGAGACATTACCCTGTACGCCAAATTCAAGGCAAACACATATATGGTGTATCTGGACAAGAACGGTGCCGAAGAGAACGGTACCGCTCTCGGAGTTTACGACGGCAAGAACCTGGCCACCATGCGCCCGCCAACGATGACTGGGTATCACGTGGTCGGATACTACACCGACGCCGAAGGAGGCACCCTTGTCGCCGACGCCATCGGTCACCTCCAGAGCAACGTCGGCGGACTGACCAACGCAGAGGGCGCATGGATTTTGAACGATATCACAACACTCTATACCCATTGGGCACCTAACGAGTACGCCGTGACGCTGGACAAGAACGGCGGTACCGAGGAAGGTTCTGCCACAGTCACGTTCGACGCTAAGCCCCTGTCCATCGCTACCGCGGCGTCCAGGACCAACTACCACGTCACCGGATACTACACTGCGGAGACGCAGGGCATCAAGGTCGCAGAGGCCGACGGTACGCTGATCGCTTCAGTCGACGGATACACCGATGCATCTGGCAACTGGATCAAGGCGGAGGATACCACTCTGTACGCCTACTGGGCAGCGGACGTGTACACCATAACTTACGTCCTCAACGGAGGAACCAACTCACAGAGCAACCCTGCTACATACACAATCGAAAGCGACACCATAACCCTGGATGATGCAGACAAGTACGGGTACGGGTTCTACGGATGGTACACCAACGAGAACCTCACCGGCAACAGCATCACCAACATACTGAACGGCTCCACGGGAGACAAGACGCTGTATGCGAAATTCCAGCCGTACGATTACATGGTGTATCTGGATAAGAACGGTGCCGAGGCGGACGGTTCCGCCGCCGGACAGTATGACGGCAAGGTCCTTATCAGGATGCTCCCGCCCACGAGGACAGGATACCACATCGTCGGTTACTACACCGAGGCCGGAGAGAGTACCCTCGTCGCCGACGTGGACGGAAACCTCCAGAGCAACATAGAGGGACTGACCAACGCCGAAGGCGCATGGATAATGGTCGGTGCCACAAGGCTCTACACGCACTGGGCACCTAACGAGTACACGGTGACCCTCGATTGCAACGGCGGCGATTCCGACGGAACCGCCACGGTGCTCTACGACGCATCGTCCATGGAGATCACCTTGCTTCCGGTTAAGACGGGATACCGCATCGTCGGATTCTACCCGTCCGCACAGGATGAGACCTCGGTGGCCCTGGCCGACGGTTCGCTCAACCCCGGTGCGGGCAACCACACCAATGCCCAGGGAGCATGGATGCAGACATCCGATACCACGCTGTACGCGAGATGGGCGGCTATGGAGTACACCATTCCGCTCGACAAGGGCGACGGGGATTCCGACGGAACCGCCACAGCCACGTACGACGGCAAGCCCCTGGTCATCAACACTGCGCCCGCCAGGGCAGGATACTCCGTCGAGGGCTACTACAACGGCGCCGGCGACAAGGTCGCCAACGCCGACGGTACGCTGATCGCGGATGTAGAGAACTACACCGACGGATCCGGCAATTGGGTCTATGCTGGCGCCCCGCATCTGACCGCCCATTGGACAGTCAATGATTACGCCGTCACTCTGGACAAGAACGGCGGTACTGCGGACGGATCGGCTTCCGTCACCTTTGACAGCAAGCCCCTGAAGCAGGTGTCGGCACCCGTCAGGGCAGGATACACCCTCAGCGGTTACTACACCGCAGCGACGCAGGGAACCAAAGTCGCCGAAGCGAACGGAACCCTCATCGCCGGCATCACCGGATACACCGACGCGTCGGGCAACTGGATAAAGGCGGAGGACACCACGCTCTACGCTTACTGGACCGCCAACGAGTACACCGTCACCCTTGACAAGAACGGAGGCGACTCCGCTGGTTCGGCCACGGTCACGTTCGACTCCAAACCCATGACGATCGGCACCGCGCCCGCCAGGACAGGCTACCACGTCGACGGATACTACACCGCCGCGGCGCAGGGCACCAAGGTCGCCAACGCAGACGGTACACTCATCGCATCAGTCAGCGGATACACCGACGCCTCGGGCAACTGGATAAAGGCGGAGGACACCACGCTGTACGCCTACTGGGCCGGGAACACCTACAACCTCGTATTGGACAAGAACCGTGGCGAGACCGACGGTTCCGCCACGGTGGTATACGGCAGCAGGACCATCTCGATATCGGTCGTTCCCACCATGACGGGATGTCAGATCAGGGGTTACGATGCCCCCGGCAACCCGAGCTACAGGGTCGCGGACACCGACGGCAACCTGATCGCAAACGTCGAAGGTTACACCGACGCCGACGGCAAGTGGATCAGAGCATCCGATACGAGGATCTACGCCGACTGGATGGCTGTGACCTACACGCTCACCATCGACAAGAGCGGCGGAGACACGGGCGGTACCGCCACCGTGACGTACGGAGGCCGCACCATCACCCCCGTCTCCGGTCCCACGAAGACAGGATACGAGGTCAGCAGCTACTTCATCGATTCGGAGAACCTCCAAAGGGTCGGATACCTTAACGGCCAGCTCCTGCCCGATGTAGACGGATACACCGACGGAGACGGAAAGTGGATCAGGACGGTCCCGACCACGCTGTACGTCAGCTGGGACGCCAAGAGCTACACCCTGACCATCGACAAGTCCGGCGGAGACGCCGACGGTTCGGTCACGGCGATCTTCGGTGACGGCTTCATCGTGGACCGCCACGACCCGACCCGTACCGGATACCAGGCAGCCGGCCCGCTATACCTCGACCAGGCATGCTCCGATGACCAGATGATCGTCGACGAGCGCGGATATCTCGTCATGTCCATGCAGGGATACACCAGCGGAAGCGGCGCGTGGATAAGGGACGGAGGATGCACCGTGTACACCGAATGGGCACCCAAGTCCTGCGACATCCTCATCAGTGCCAACGGAGGGGATGCAGACGTTCACTTCACCGTCTCGTACGGTTCCAACGTGCTGGACCATCCGAGCGTGCCTGTGTTCGCAGGTAACGATATCGCCGGATTCTTCACCGACGGTCAGAACCCGGTGATGGTGATTGATGCCGACTGCAACTTAATAGCAGGCGTGACCGGATACACCGACGGATACGGCAACTGGATCTACGACGGCGGAACCACTCTTGTCACCCATTGGGAACACCACACGTACACCGTGACGCTGGACAAGAACGGAGGCAGTGCCGACGGTTCTGCCAAAGCAACCTACGGCGAGAAGCCTCTGAAACAGATATCCGCACCCGCAAGGGAAGGATACACCCTCCTCGGGTACTATGCGGCCGTTGACGGCGACAACAAGGTCGCCGGAACGGACGGAGTGCTGATCGAAGCGATCGACGGATACACCGACGGGGACGGCAACTGGATAAGGACCGAGAACAACGTCCTGTACGCGCACTGGCAGGCCAACACCTACCACGTCACCCTCGACGCCGGTTCCGGAACCGTCACGCCGACATCCAAGGACATCGTCTTCGGAAGCGAGTACGAACTGCCCGTTCCGGAGTATGCGGCGCATTACTTCTCCAGCTGGATGAACGGACAGACGCCCGTGGCCACCACCGGAGTCTGGAGCATCGCATCCGACGTGACCCTCACGGCGGATTGGTCCGACCAGCCCATCTGGCAGATCTCCTTCGTCGGAGGCGACGGTTCCGCGGGTTCCACCGCACCCGTAAGTGTGCTGGACGGCGAGACCCTGACCTTCCCGGCCAACGGATTCACCAAGGAGGGATACAGCTTCGCCGGATGGTCCGACGGACAGAACACCTACCAGCCCAATGCCACCAAGGCCAACATCACCGCAGCGGCGGAGTACACCGCTGTATGGAATGCCAACGTCCACAAGGTCACCTACAAGCTGGACGGCGCGGTGCTGGACGGCGACTACGCCCCGAAGGACACCGCATACGCAACGTCGGTGACCGTACTCGGTACCTACCAGAAGAAGGGTTACACCATCACCCCGTGGTCTACAGAGGATGTCATCGTCGCAGACGGCAGCTTCACCATGCCCGACAAGGATGTTGTGTTCAATGCCACATCCACGCCCATCAACTACGACGTGCCCCTCTACATGGGTGACATCGGATTCAACGATGGAGCGGCCAACGTGGACTACGGAGCGACGTCCCTGACGATCGTCACCGAACCCGCAAGGGCCGGATACCACCCCGCCGGTTACGCCACGTACTTCAGCAAGATCAAAGTGGCCGAGGCCGACGGTACTCTGCTGCCGTCTATCGATGACAGCGGGGACTACACCGACTCCCAGGGAAGATGGATCAGGACGATGGAATTCGTCAACATGGCCCTGTACACCATATGGGAGCCTGATGTTTATGACGTCGCACTGGACAAGAACGGAGGCAGCACGGACGGTGCGGCTACGGTGACTTACGATGCCAAGACGCTGAACATCACCACCGTCCCCGTCAGGGCCGGATACTCTGTCGAGGGATACTACGCTGACGAAGGTCTTACGGTGAAGGTCGCGAGAGCGGACGGACATCTCTGCGAGTCCATCGACGGATACACCAACATGGAGGACCAGTGGCAAAGGACCAGGGGCGGTACGCTCTACGTCAAGTGGGAGCCAAACGTCTACACCGTCACGCTGGACAAGAACGGCGGAACCGCCGACGGAACGGCCAACGCCACCTTCGAAGGAAAACCGATGGCCGTCGTTACCGCGCCCGTGAAGGCCAACTACCACGTCTCGGGGTACTATACCGCAGCGGCGCAGGGAACCAAGGTGGCGGAAGAGGACGGAACGCTGATCGCATCCGTGGACGGATTCACCGATGCCAGCGGCAACTGGATAAAGGCCGATTTCGTCACCCTGTACGCAGAATGGGCGCCGGACACCTACACCGTCACTCTGGACAAGAACGGAGGAACCGCCGACGGTTCCGCGACCGCCACGTACGACGGAAAGCCGATGGCGATCAACGCCGCGGCCACCAAGACCGGATACGGCGTCGTCGGATACTTCACCGCCGCGACGCAGGGCATACAGGTCGCCGAGGCGGACGGAACTCTGATCGCATCCGTGGACGGATACACCGATGCCAGTGGCAACTGGATCAGGACCTCCGATGCAACCCTGTTCGCTCAGTGGAATGCCAACACCTACAAGGTGACCCTCGATGCGGGTCAGGGATCGGTCGATCCGACGACGATGGACATCGTCTACGGCAACGATTACGCCCTGCCCGTCCCGTCATGGGCCGGACACTACTTCTCCGCATGGAAGGACGGACAGACCTCCGTGGCTACCAGTGGAAAGTGGAGCATCGCATCCGACGTGACCCTCACGGCGGAATGGACCGAACAGCCCGTCTACCAGATCACCTTCTTGGGTGGAGACGGGGCCACCGGAAGCGTCACGCCCATCGAGGTCCTCCAGGGAGGCACCCTTACCTTCCCGGCCAACGGATTCGCCAAGGCCGGCCACACCTTCGCGGGATGGTCCGACGGAACCAGCACCTACCGGCCCCAGGCGACTAAGGAGAACATAACCGCCGCGGCCCGGTACACCGCCCTCTGGACGGTCAACACCCACACCGTGACCTACAAGCTGGACGGCGAGGTGCTGGACGGCGACTACGCCCCCAAGACCGTAGC
>JAFPVN010000208.1 GCA_017395275.1 Candidatus Methanomethylophilaceae archaeon
CTGGACGTAGAACGAGTACATCCTGTCGATCAGGGTCTTGAACTGCGACGACGGGCCGTTGAAGTATACGGGGGTGGAGAATATGGCGACATCCGCCTTGGCGAGGTTGTCCAGGATGTCCGTGAGCCCATCATTCTGCACGCACCTCCCCTCGCTCCTGCATTTGCCGCAAGCGTCGCACCCGTAGAAGCTGCGGATGTTGCTGAGGCCGTAGTACTTGATGATATTGGTGGACAGGCCCATGGCCCCGTCGAGGATGGCATTCACCAATGTCCCGGTGTTTCCATTGCCACGGGGACTGGACACTATGGCTTCGATGTTGCTCACTGGGAATCACTCTCCGAATCGTCGTCCGCGGAATCGAGGAGCCTGGGCTCCACGTAGTAATCGTCGTCCACCGGCCTGATGTGCAGGTGGGTGTAGAACGGATCCTCGTACTTCGACCCCATGTAGCTGTCAATACCTACATTCATATTGTTAAGAATATGGATGAGAGTGTTCCTCATGTGGAGGATGTCCTCCCTCGGGATGTCCTCGAAGTAGCTGTTGTTCAGCTTGGTGATGCCGTCCATGATCTCGGTGGCGAGCTTCTGCCCCTCGTCAGTCAGGAAAATGGAGTACTTCTTGCTGCTCTCGGTCTTCCTGTCATCGTATACCAAACCCTTCTCCCTGAGCACCTTGATGACGCGGTTCGTGTTCGCGGTATCGAGGTCGAGGAACCTGGAGAGGCTGACGAGGGTCTGGCCGTCCTGGAGCTTGAGCGCGATCAGGTAGATCGCATGAGCGCTGGTGAGCCCGTAACCGACAACCATTGAAGTCATGTTCTTCCTCATGAGAACGCTCATCCTGTCGAAGAAAGCGGGCAGGAAAGAGTTCCAATACACGTCGTCTGGATTAGGCATCGATGCATTAATATCCAGATGTGTATTTGTAAGTTGCTATATCACATCTTATGTACAGATGATGCATCCCTCTTTCCCGTCCTCCCACAGGGAGGGGGAGCCGCAAACCGACAAAAAAATCAGTTGCTGTTGACGGCATCCAGTATGACCAGGTTCGCCAGCGTCATCCCGAATATCGCGGGTATCGTCGGCATCGATCCCAGGACGCTCTTTCCGTTCTCGTCCCTGGAACCTGGGGTGACGACCTGGGGCTCCTGCGAGTACACGCAGATGATGTTCGAAGTGTCCATGCCGCGCATGCGTTTCCTGACGTTCGCCGCCAGCGGACAGACGCTGGTCTTCATCAGCGGAGCCACTCTCACCAGCCCCGGATCCGTACGGAGCGCTGCTCCCATGGACGAATAGACCTTCAGATCAGACCCTGCCACCGCGGACAGGAGCTGGCACTTGTTGGCTACGGTGTCGATCGCATCCACCAGGAAGTCGAACTCCCCCGACAGGATCGCGGGAATCGTGTCCTCGGACACCCTCAGGCTAAGACCCCCTATGTCGATCTCGGGATTGATGCTCCTGGCCCTCTCGCATGCGACCTCCGCCTTGGGACGGCCGACGGTGTCCCTGGTGCAAAGGACCTGGCGGTTCAGATTGCTCTCGGAGAAGACATCCCCGTCAACGACCCTGATGTGCCCCACTCCAGCGCGGACCAGGCCCTCGAGGGCGTAGCCCCCTACGGCGCCGCAGCCCGCGAGTACCACACGGGTTTCGCGCAGCCTGTCCAACCCCTCCTGCCCCAGTATCAGCCTCGTGCGTGCGCCCATGTCATCCATCGAGGAGCCTCCTGAGATTGGCGGTTGCCATGTCCCCTATGCCGCCGATCCCCGTTACCGAGGACAGCTTCTCCGCGAATGCTCCGAGGCCCTCGAACCTCCTCCCCATGTTGGGGGCGTCCGTCTCTATGAGCACCCTGTCTTC
>JAFPVN010000209.1 GCA_017395275.1 Candidatus Methanomethylophilaceae archaeon
CGAGGATAGGTCTCTCAGCCACGCTCGCGCCCATAGAGGCGGTGGCGGGATACCTAGTCGGATGCAACGACGACGGACAGGTTAGGGATGTGACCTTGGTGGAATCCGATTCCAAGAAGGTCCTCGACCTGAAGGTGATCTGCCCCACGGACGACATGACCTCGCTGTCGTCGGACATCGTCAACTCGATGATGTACGACACTCTGAAGGAACTCATCGAGACGCACGATACCACGCTGGTCTTCACCAACACCCGTTCGGGTGCCGAGAGCGTCGTGTACAAACTGAAGGAACGCGGGATGGAGAACATCGAGGTCCACCATAGCTCCCTGGGAAAGGAGACGAGGATGGACGTCGAGGAGAGGCTCAAGAAGGGAGAGATCAAATGTGTGGTCTCATCCACCTCCCTCGAGCTGGGAATCGATATCGGTTCGGTGGATCTCGTATGTCAGATCGGTTCGCCCAAGTCCGTCGCCAAGGGCCTGCAGAGGATAGGCAGGAGCGGACACAGCTTCGGGAAGGTAGCGAAGGGACGCTTACTGGTGTTCGATCCCGACGACCTCGTGGAATGCGCCGTCATGTGCCGCGCGGCCCACCGCAGCCACATCGACCGCGTCCAGATACCGGAGGATTGTTTGGACGTATTATCACAAACGATCGTGGGCATGAGCCTGTCCTCCCGCTGGAACGTGGAGGATGCCTACACGCTGATCAAGCGCTCGTACTGCTACCGCAACCTGTCGAGGGAGAAGTACGAGAGCGTTCTGGATTACTTAGGATCGAAGGAGGAGTACGAAGGGGTCTACTCCAAGATATGGTACGACAAGGACGAGGGCACCTTCGGAAGGAAGAAGGGCTCCAGGATGATCTACTTCCTCAATCTCGGTACCATCCCGGAGGAAGCGAACTACCGCGTCATGACCAACCGCAACTCCATGGTAGGGGAACTCTCGGAGAAGTTCGTTGAAAGGCTATCGCCGGGTGACATCTTTGTCCTGGGAGGGAGGTCCTTCGAGTTCGTCAGGTCCAAGGGAATGATGGCCTTCGTGAAGGAGGCATCCGGAAGGAAGCCCACCGTCCCGTCATGGGCGGGAGAGATGCTGCCGAGGAGCTTCGACCTCTCCATGGATGTCGCCATATTCAGGGGAGAGATGGCCAGGGACATCGGCACCATGTCCGACGACGACCTCATGGTCCACCTGTGCAAGGACTTCGACATCGATGCTGGGTCATCGCGTTCCTTGGTATCATATTTCAAGGAGCAGCAGGCCTCGGTCGGCCTCATCCCTGATGATAAGACACTAATGATCGAGGAGTACATCGACCCCTCGGGCAATCAGAGGATCATCTTCCACTTCCCGTTCGGCAGGCGCGTGAACGACGCCCTCTCCAGAGGATATGCCTACAGGATAACCAACCTCATCGGTTCCAACGTATCCGTCACAATCTCCGACGACAACTTCATGATAGGCATGCCCAGGAAGTTCGACCTGAACAAGATCCCGGGATTATTGTCGTCATCGGACCTGGAGATGATCCTGAGGAAAGCGTTGCGCAACTCCGAGATATTCAAGCTCAGGTTCAGGCACACTGCCTCCAGGAGCTTCATGATCCTCAGGAACTACATGGGAAGGCCCGTGTCCGTCAATAGGCAGCAGACCCGTTCCGCGTATCTTCTTGAGACTCTCGCCAACATGGACAACATGCCCGTCATAGAGGAGACCTACAGGGAGATCCTCGAGGACGACATGGACCTGAAGAACGCATGCTACGTCCTCGGTCTGATAGAAAATGGTTCCATGCAGGTGAAGGTCCAGCCCTACACCGGCGCACCGTCGCCGTTCGCTCATTCCGTCATCCTTTCTGGATTCTCCGACATCGTCCTCATGGAGGACCGTACCGCTCTGCTCAAGGAACTGCACCGCAAGGTCCTGTACCGCGCGATGGGGGATTCCATCAAGGAGTTCGAGTTCGAGGAGGACCAGATCGTCCCGTACTTCAGGGAGAAGATCGGGCGCATAGTCGATCCATCGGACATAGTCCCCCTGCTGAAACGTACGGGTCCGCTGCAGGCCATAAGGGAGAGGGGACGCAACATCTACGCCTACTGCGACGCAGACAAGCACACCGTGGACGGATGGGTCAGGGACCTCATCAACGACGGCACCTTAGGGACGGTGTTCATGGACGACCCGTACATAGTGCCAGCAGAGGAGGTTCCCTACTACGCCGCAGCCACGAAGAAGGAGAGGGAGCTCAACTCCAACGACAGGGCGGTGCTCGACAAACTCGAGGGGAGCATGTCCCTCAGCGAGCTCGCCGAGGCCACGGAACTCTCCGAGGATATAGTGTTCAGATCGCTGCGCAAGCTGGAATCGATGTACGAGGTCACCCGCGTCCAGATCAACGGCAACAACAAGTGGTACTTCGCCCGCTATCTGGAAGGCTTCGCTGACAGGGACGAATCCATCTGCCATATCATTGAACAATATCTGGAGTGCTTCGCTCCTGCCACGGCGAAGGAGATCGCTTACGCACTGTCGCTGAGCGATGAGGACACCAATCTTGCACTCAAGACCCTCATGGGCGACGAGATCGTCGTCGAGGGCAAGTTCCTGATCTCCGAAGGGGACCAGTACATGAAGCACATCGACCGCATGAGGCTGAAGGCCG
>JAFPVN010000210.1 GCA_017395275.1 Candidatus Methanomethylophilaceae archaeon
ATGGCCGCCTTGACCTGGAGTGCGGTGGCGGTGTCCACGATGTCGTTGGAGGTCGCTCCGTAGTGGACGAACTTCCCGGCATCGCCCTTGCACTGCTCGGTCATGGCCTTGACCATCGCCATGAGGTCGTGCCTGGTCTCCTTCTCGATGTCCTTGACCCTGTCGATCTTCACGATGTCCAGATTCGCCACGCGGGTGATCTCCTTCGCCTGCTCCTCGGTGATGGTGCCGAGCGATGCGTGGGCTCTGGCCAGTGCCGCTTCGACGTCCATCTGGAACTGGAGGCGGCTCTCCTCGTAGAAGATTGCTTTCATGTCTTTGCGGCCGTAACGGTAATCGAGTGGGCACAGGTTGCTCATTGGAATCGGATGTGCGATTGGTTAGTCATATAAAAGTCATTCCCACCGACCTCGCCTTATAAGGATATTATAACGCACGCCCGCATGCCCACACCCGCCTTTTATCGTAAATAGGCTTATATATAAGACCCGTATTCGTGAAATCCAAGTGTGCCGAGACTTAATTCGGCGTATGTGAACAAATAGTGTGATTATTTATGGAAGAGTTCGTGGAGGAGAAGAATCAGTTGTCAGAGGAAACAGTCGCAGATGCAGCAGTTGCTGAGGAAGAGGTTGTTGAAATGACCGAAGAGGAGCAGCAGCAGGCATCAGAGAACCTTGAGAAGCTTGAGCAGCAGCGCGACGTGATCAACAACGCCGCAGAGAAGCACAAGCGCCTGAGAGACGACCTCAACAGACAGACTAAGGATTGGGTCGCCAAGAGGGACGAGCTTAACGCTCAGGTCCGTGAACTTGTCGAGCAGGCAGGGAAGCACAGGGAAGAGCGTGACGCGCTGAACCAGAAGGTCAGGGAGTCGAAAGCCCTCAGGGATGAGTGCAACCAGAAGGTCACCGCACTCACCGAGGAGTACCGCGCACTGAGGGGCGACCGCGACCAGAATCAGGAGAAGGACAAGGACAGACCTTCCATCAAGCAGCTGAAGAAGGAATTCGACGATCTCGAACGCAAACAGCAGACCGAAGTCCTCAAGAAGAAGGAGGAGCAGGCCATCGTGAAGAGGCTGAAGGAGCTGGACGCCCAGATCAAGGAGATCGAGGGGCAGCAGGAAGCCAACAGCGACCTCCGCGAGAAGAACGCCGAGCTCAAGGCAGCGAAGGCGGAGGCTGAGGCGGCACACAAGCAGGTCTCCGAGTACGCGGAGAAGGCCCAGGCAGAGCACGACGCGATGATCGAGCTCTACGAGAAGGCCGACGCCCTCAGGAAGCAGGCCGACGAGGCACAGGCGAAGTTCATCGAGTGCAAGAAGGCGGCCGACGAGGAGCACAAGAAGCACATCGAGCAGATCAACGCCTACCACGAGACCGACAAGGATGTCAACGCCATCAAGGGAAGGCAGAAGGCAGTCAGGAAGAAGAAGACCGACGCCGACTCCAAGAAGGCAGCTGACGACATCTTCGCCCGCTTCAAGAACGGTGAGAAGCTCAGCACCGAGGACCTCATGGCCCTCCAGAAGTCCGGTTACCTGTAAGCGGACCAAACACACGGGGGCACACGCCCCCTTTACATTCATTTTAAGATCCTAATCAAGTGATTCGCATGGACGGCGTCTACTCCAACAGGGCTGTCCTCGCGTTCTCTTTCAAGACGTCCCTGCCCGTGCTCGCGGGATATCTCGGCATCGGGCTGGGATTCGGCATACTGATGGCCGAGCAGGGATACAACTGCTGGTGGGCGGCGCTGTTCAGCCTGATCGCCTACGGCGGGACGATACAGTATCTGTGCATAGCGCTGCTGTCCTCGGCGTACAACCCCGGGGAGGCGTTCCTGCTGAGCCTGCTGGTCAACTTCAGGCACATCTTCTACGGGATAACCATGGCCGACCGGTACAAGGGGTACGGCCTGAAGAAGATCCCCCTGATATTCGGACTGTCCGACGAGACCTTCTCCTTGGTATCATCCGTGGAAGTGCCAGAGGGCATGGACAGGTACAGGTTCTACCTGTTTCTCACCATACTCAATCACAGCTATTGGATCATAGGCTCGTTCCTCGGAGCGCTGATAGGGGCATCGGTCCCGATAGACTACACAGGCGTGGAGTTCGCCCTCACGGCGCTGTTCGTCGTCCTGTTCATGGAACAGATACGCAACAGCTCCAACATCCTTCCCGGGATCATAGGATTGGGTTCCGCCCTGATCTGTCTCCTCGTCTTCGGGGACAACATGATCATCCCGTCGATGGCGCTCATAGCGCTCATCCTGCTGGCATGGAGGAGGTACGATGTACACAGACACTGAGATGATCGTCTTCATGCTGGCCGCGGGTCTGGGCACGTTCATAACGAGGGCGATACCGTTTGTCTTCCTCCGCGACTCCAAGGAGACGCCCAAGGTTGTGCTCTATCTCGGAAGGGTACTTCCGGCCGCATGCATCGGCCTGCTGATAATCTACTGCCTGAAGGACGTGTCCGTCATCGACTGGCCCCACGGCATACCCGTGGCCATCGGCATACTGATAGCCGGCGCGCTGCATTACTGGAAGCGCAACGCCATACTGTCGATATTCGGCAGCACCATCGCCTACATGGTGATGGTTCAGTTCCTGTTCTTGCGAGGCTGATGCTTGGGCTTGTGCTCGCGGACGGGCTTCTGGGGCATCGTCGCGCGCTTGGCCGCATCCATCTCCTCCAGCGCCCTGTAGTCGATCTTGGCGACCTTGGTCCTGGGAAGGGACTCGACGAACTCGTACTCCCTGGGAAGGGCGTATCTGGCGATCTGCGTCCTGCAGTAGGACCTGAGCTTGGACATGGTGTCCGTTCCGGCCTCCACTCCCTCTGCCAGTACGACGTAGGCCTTCACCTTGCTTCCCCTGAGGGGGTCGGGAACACCAATCACGCACGATTCCGTGACCAGCTCGGACTGGTTGAGGACGTTCTCTATCTGGCTGGGGTACACGTTGTATCCCGAGGTGATGATCATCCTCTTCAGCCTCTGCTTGAAGTAGACGAAACCGTCCTCGTCCATGACGCCGATGTCTCCGGTGTGCAGCCATGTGAGACCGTCCTCGGGACTGACCTTGAGCGTATCGGCGGTCTCCTCTGGCTCATTGTAATAGCAGTTCATGACCGCAGGGGCGGAGATGCATATCTCCCCGTCCTCCCCGTAGGGGACGCGGGTGTCCTCGCCGGGCACGGTTATCTTGTAATACACATTGGGCATCGGCACGCCGATGCTTCCGGGGCGCTGCTCGTTCTTGGGGGTGATGGACGTCGCCGTAAGACACTCGGTGCATCCGAATCCCTCCCTGACGAAGGTGGTGCATCCGCGGTCGGCGAGGAACTTGTCCATCCTCTGCTTCGCCTCGATGGTGAGGGTGTCCCCTCCGCAGAAAATACCCTGCAGGAAGGAGAGGTCCGCCTTCTGGAGCCATTTGCTCCTGATCATGTGCTCGTACAGCGTGGGCACTCCGGCGATGAAGTTCGCCTTCTTCTTCACTATCAGTTTGGAATACGAATCGGGCGTGAAACGGGGCACCAGGATACAGGTGATACCGATGCAGAAGGGCAGGTGCACGCATGCGCACAGGCCGAAACCGTGGAATATGGGCATCACTGCCGCCATCTTCTCTCCCAGACCGTAGATCTCCGACAGCGCGGTCATTCCGAGGGCGGTGGAGTTGAAGCTCATGCTGGACAGCAACGCGCCCTTCGACCTTCCCGTGGTCCCTCCCGTGTAGAGGATCACGGCGCCGTCGTAGCAGTTCCTGGGGGACACGGGCTCGGGCATGTCCTTGACGTCTTCTTTGATGAAGTCCTTCCAGAACACCACTCCTCTGTTGTTCGGGTCCACCTTGGGATCCTTCCTCCCGTCGAGGACGTGCTTGTACATGAACGCCTTGAAGGCGGACAGTCCGTCCGCGATGGACGACACGATGATCTTCTGCAGCTTCATCCCGTCCTTTATCTCGGGGAAGTTGGCGTAGAACATGTCCAGCGTGATGGCCACGGAGCACTCGCTGTTCTTCACGTAGAACTCTATCTCTCCCTTCGCGGAGAGGGGGTGAACCATCGCGGCGATACCGCCGATCTTGTTCACAGCGTATAATGTGACGACTGCCTGCGGACAGTTGGGCATGCAGATCAGGACCTTGTCGTCGGGTCCTACCCCTGCCTTCACCAGGCACTTCGCGACGTGGTCGATGTGCCTCAGGAAATCGCGGTACTTCACCATGTCGTTCATGAAGTCGATGGCTATCTTGTCGGGATACTTCTGGGCGGTCTTGCGGACCATGCCGTACATCGTCTCTTCAGGGTAGTCGATCCACTGGGGTACCTTGCCGTAGCGTGCGAGCCATGGGGTGTACTTGGGATCGAGTCTTTGCTGTGCCATGTGCCCCCGATTCCTTTATTAAATATATAGGTACGGGACGGGTATGGCTACAACCTGAGTTTCACAGATAGAGCGTTCCTCTGTCTGTCAGACTCGTGCCGGTACGCCACGGAGTCGTCCGGACGCATGCACCGGCAGGTGCCTCTTCCGGTCAGCGCCCAAGCAACACTTTAAATAGTGTATATAAATAGCGGGGGGCAGGTGTAAATAAATGGCAAAGATGAACATCGAAAACGTTGTGGCATCGACTTCACTCGGACAGGAGCTGGACCTCAACAAGATCGAGGAGTCCCTCGACGGTGCAGAGTACAACCCCCAGCAGTTCCCCGGTCTCGTGTACAGGCTCAAGGAGCCCAAGACCGCTACCCTCCTCTTCAGGAGCGGAAAGGTCGTATGTACCGGTGCGAAGAGCCTCAGCGACGTCATCGTTGCAGTCGGAAAGGTCAAGGAGGACCTCAAGAAGGCCGACATCCACATCGCCATCGAGCCCAAGGTCGAGGTGCAGAACATCGTCGCATCCTCCGACCTCGGACAGGAGATCAACCTCAACACCGTCGCCATCACCCTCGGTCTTGAGAAGGTCGAGTACGAGCCCGAGCAGTTCCCCGGTCTGGTCTACAGGCTGGACGACCCCAAGGTCGTCGTCCTGCTCTTCGGATCCGGAAAGATGGTCTGCACCGGTGCGAAGGTCCCCGAGGACGTCGTCCGCGCGGTCGACAAGATCGCCGCAGAGCTCAGATCCGCCAGCCTCATGCTGTGATCACAAACCAAGGCCTCACGGCCATCTTTATAATTTTCTAACGCATACGGCCGTTCCATGACCGTATGCGGGAACGTTCTCGAATTGATAGGCAACACCCCCATGATCCGTCTGGCGAGGATGGACTCGGGACTTAAGTCGCAGGTGTTCGCCAAGTACGAAGGCACAAACCCCGGAGGCTCCATCAAGGACCGCGCAGCATTGTTCATGATACGCGACGCGGAGGCACGCGGGGCGCTGAGGAAGGGGATGACCATCATCGAACCCACCTCGGGTAACACGGGCATCGGGCTGTGCATGATCGGGGCCTATCTCGGATACAGGTGCATCATAGTCATGCCGGACACCATGAGCAAGGAACGCATCTCCCTGATGAAGGCGTACGGTGCCGAAGTGGTGCTCACCCCCGGAGCGGAAGGCATGGCAGGCTCGCTCAAGAAGGCGGACGAGCTGAAGGCCGAACTCGGCGGATTCATACCCTCGCAGTTCAGCAACCCTGCGAACGCAGAGGCTCACATAATCACCACCTCGAGGGAGATCCTCGAACAAGTGCCAGACGTGGATTACGTGGTCGCCGGCATAGGCACTGCGGGCACCGCGACGGGCATAGGGAAGGGACTGAGGAAGTACGCTTCCGACGCCAAGGTCATAGGCGTGGAACCCGCATCGAGCCCCCTCATCACCGAGAAGAGAGCGGGGCCCCACAAGATTCAGGGCATAGGCGCCAACTTCGTCCCGGACATCCTCGATATGGATTACATAGAAAAGGTCGTCACCGTAACCGACGACGACGCCATAGAGTACACCAGGAGACTGGTCAGGGAAGAGGGCATCCTCGCGGGGATATCCTCCGGGGCGGCG
>JAFPVN010000211.1 GCA_017395275.1 Candidatus Methanomethylophilaceae archaeon
CACAACGCGGGAGTGGCGAACATCCTGACCACCCAGGGACTGCCCAGGCTGGTCGAGATCGTGGACGCCAGGCACTCGAGCACCCCGTCCATGGACATCCCGCTGAAGGGACTGGCCAAGAACGACCAGGAGGTCGCACGCCGCGTCTCCTACGACATCGAGGCCACCAAGCTCATCGACATCGCGGAGATCGAGACCGACACCACCTTCATGCAGCTTGTCATCAAGCCCAACATGTCCAAGATGGACAGGCGCGGTATCACCATCGACGATATCGTCGCCAAGCTCCGCGAGAACAGGACGATCAAGACCGCCCCCATCGACGTGGGAGAGGTCAGCGACGGATACGCCATCACGATCTCCTGTCCTCCCGACACCCCCGGCGAGCAGATGAACAGGGCCCTCCAGGTCCTGTCCAAGGCCGTCAGGTCGGCAATCATCAAGGGAATCAAGTCCGTTGAGAGGGCCATCATCGTCGAGGACAAGGAGAACGGCGGATTCAAGATCGTCACCGAGGGAAGCGACCTCAAGGCCGTACTGGCCGTCGAGGGAGTGGACACCACCAAGGTGAGGACCAACGACATCTGCGAGATCGAGAGCGTCCTCGGGATCGAGGCCGCGAGGAACTCCATCATCGAGGAGGCAAGCGCGACCCTGGCGGACGCGGGACTTACCGTGGACATCAGGCACATCATGCTTGTGGCCGACATCATCACCAACATCGGTTACATGAAGGCCATCGGAAGATTCGGAATTTCCGGAAAGAAGTCGTCGGTGCTCGCGAAGGCATCCTTCGAGATCACCACGAAGAACCTCATGATCGCGGCGATGAGCGGTGTCGTCGATGACATCGCGGGAGTCGCCGAGAGCATCATAGTCGGACAGCCGGTAGCACTCGGTACCGGCGCAGTAAACCTCATTTACAAACCTAAAGAAAACACCCAGAAGGGGGATGAAGAATGATCGATATAGGAAGAGCATTGAAATCTGCGATCGCCACCGGAGAGGTAGCGTTCGGAGTGGATCAGACAGAGAAAGCAGTGAAGGCCGGAAAGGCACAGCTGGTCATCGTGGCGAGGAACTGCCCCAGCGCAGCCCTCACCGCCGGCGACATCGGCGTCAGGGTCTTCACCTACGATGGTAACAATATGGAGTTGGGTGCGATCTGCGGAAAGCCGTTCTCGGTTTCTGCGCTCGCAGTCATCGACAAGGGTACCTCCAACATCTTATCGCTGTGAGAGTCATGTCTGCGGATATCGTGCTAACTGAGGATACGCTCAGGTACATCTCACTGTTCGAGTCGATCACCAAGAACCGCGTGGTCGTCAAGGACTGCATGGACACCGAGGATAAGCTGGTGTTCGTGGTCGGAGAGGGACAGGGCAACACCGCCGTCGGTAAGAAGGGCGAGAACGTGATCAAGCTGAAGGACAAGACCGGCAAGAACATACAGGTCGTGGAGTACTCCGCCGACCCCCAGAAGTTCGTCATGAACGTGTTCCACATCTACGGTCCTCAGAAGGTCGAGATCGAGCAGCGCGGAAACATCACACATGCGACCGTCACCGTCGACCCCAAGCTCAAGGGCAGGGCGATCGGCAAGGCGGGAAAGAATCTCCGCATCGCCAGGGACATCGTCAACAGGCACCACGAGATTCAGAGCATAAGCGTCGACTGAGTGTGGCCCCCGCACCCGGAAGACCCCCACAAACCACTTACCTTTCACTTTTCATTATGTGCCAGACGGTCAGTTGAGCGGCGCGCGCTCGACCTCGAGACGGTCAGCGGTCGGATACTCCTCGACCTCGTAGCACCTGTAAGGCAGTTCGGAGGCTATCTCTTCCAGCACCCACGGCGCGACCTCGAGCCTGTTCCTCTCCCCGTCGACGTTCATGAGGATGTCCGGTACGTCGTACTCCTCGGAAAGGAGTCTCCTCGCTTCCTCCAGATCGCCGTAGAGCACGCCCTTGATGACGGTGCCGTCCTCTGTTATGACCTCATACTCCTTCGCGGACTTCTCCGCCTTCCTCTTCAGGCGGTTCCTCAGCTGGACGCCGTCCTTGAAGGTGGAGGAGCAGAAGTGTATGCGCATGTCGGGATGGCGCTCCATGACGTACGCCGCGGTCTCCTCGGATCCCGCGACGGCGGAGGACAGTTCGTCCACCAGGTCATAGTGGTACTTCTCCATCATATCCCAGTTGCTCTCGGAGAACTCCAGCTCGTTGAGGTTGACGAAATCCACCCCGATGCTCTCCGCATAGCCCACGAGGGCATCCAGTTCATCCCTGTGATCCGGGAGTGCTGGCACTTCGATACCTACGTCGATATCCAGGGCATCCACGATATCCTTCAGCGGAGTGTCCTGCATGTGCGACCACATCTCCGTGCGGGGGTGGAAGCGTATCTCGTCCAGTCCCGCATCGACGACCCTGCGTATCCTCTCCAGGTCCATGGTGGAGGTGTAGAGATGGATATGGTGCCCTTTCCCGAAATGCTCCTTGAGCATCCTGATGGCGTTGACCGTGCGGTCGGTGTTCATCAGGGGATCCCCGCCGGTGATGCCCGTTCCTGTGGCATCCATGGATTCGGCCTCCTCGATGATAGCGGGCTTGCTGGATGTGCGGAGCTCGTTGGCGTAGATGACGTCCTTGCCCTTCTTCTCCAGCGACACCGGGCAGTAGTAGCATCCCGTGTCGCACCTGCCGGTGACGAACAGGACCATCTTCCCGCCCTCTATGCAGTGCTCGCATCCCGCGGCCAGTTTGCCGTTCCTGACGGACCCGCATTCCATCCTTTCGAACTTCATCGTATCCCTATCTATCCAATCCCTTAAAAACGTCTGCGGACTACGGTCACTCATGAAGAGAGAGACCGGAGTCGTACTCGCGTTGGATGAGACCAACCCCGAGAAGGCATTGCAGATCGTGAAGGAAGTTTCACCGTACATCGATGCGGTCAAGATCAACTGGCCGCTGGTGCTCTCGGCAGGACCGGACATGATCAACAGGCTGTCCGAATTCACGGACGTCATCTGCGACTTCAAGGTCGCCGACATCCCCAACACCGTCAGGCTGATCGTGGAGGGATGCGTGGCCAGAGGCGCCGCCGCTGTCATCGTGCACGCGTTCACCGGCGACGACTCCATGCGCGCCGCCGTGGAGGCTGCG
>JAFPVN010000212.1 GCA_017395275.1 Candidatus Methanomethylophilaceae archaeon
TGGTCGTGAGGGATTTCGCGCAGCACACTACGTCCCCCTTCTCCATGTCGATGATGACGGCATCGGTGTACGTGCCGCCTGTGTCGAAACCCAATCCGTGCTGTGGCATGCTCTGGCATCCGGGCGCTCTCCGGTGTCAGTCTCTCCGAGGAAAATCAGGCCTTGCGTTTGTAGCCGTAGTCGTTGCGGAAGGCGGTGACCACGTTGTTCATGTGGTCGGCCATGTACCTTTCCTGAAGCTTGTTGTTGACCCAAGGCGTATCCTGGATCCAAAACTCGTAATCGCACTTCGCGCATCTCATCTTCGGGCATCCCTTGATGGCATCGGGACATCCTTTGCACGCGATGGTGCGGGCGTAGACCATGGAGAACTGGAACCCGCACGCCGGGCACTTGAACTTGCGTACCGATGCGGTGGTCTCGTAGGCGAAACCGCTGTTCTTCATCGCTTCCATGTATCCGTCTGGCATTGCTATCTTCCTTTTCAAAGGTTAAAGGGTTTGGGTAAGGGGTTTGGGTAATTACTTTCAGAACGCTCCGTACTCTTTGGCGGTGTTCACGACTGCGCTGATGTTGTCCAGCTTTGTCTCGAGATCCGGAGGCACCTCGCAGTTCGACGAGATGACCCAGCGGGACTTCTGGTTGTTCTTGCACAGTGCGGTCTTGACCTCCTGGCAGAGGTCCTTGGTGACACCGGTGATCTTCTCGACGGAACCCCTTACGAACAGCTGGGGGTCGATGACTCCCGCGAACAGGGTGTTCTTGGTGTAGCCCTCGTCGATGATCTCGGTCGGGGACTTCGATCCGGGGATGAGGGGGTAGTATCCCATGGAGAAGATCGCAGGCTTGTAGGTGTTGATCTGGTAGTCGAGGTGGGGCAGATCCGCACAGCTGTGGATACATACTGCCATTCCCTCTTCCTGCACCTGCTTGTTGAGCTTGAGCGCGTACTGGCCCTCGAACTCCTCGTACTGGTCGTCTCCCAGACAGGAGTAGGATGCCCAGAGGTAGTCCCAGCAGAGACCGTTGACTCCGCACTTGGCGAACTCGGAGACGAGCTGGGAGTCCATCTCGGAGGTGAGCTCCAGTGCCTTGTGGACTGCGCTGGGGGACTCGAACATGTCCATGAACATCCTCTCGGCGGATGCGGTCTGGGACAGTGCGAGCAGAGGTCCCTCGATGAATCCTGCGGTGATGACCTCTCCCTTCAGCTTCTCGGCGAAGAGCTTGGTTCCCTCGAGGAGGACCCCGCACCTTCCCTTGTGGATGTCCGGTACTCCCTTCTCTGCGAGCTTCTCGTAGTCCTCGGGTCCGTGGATGATGTGGCCGTCGACGAACGGGGTGTTCTCGGCGTCCATCCTGACGTGTGCTCCGAGGTCGGCCGCCATGACCGAGAGGTCCATGAGTCCGATCGCGAAGTCGAAGTCGAAGTACTTCTGTCCCTCGATGAAGGATGCCGCGAAGAGCTTGGGGTCGTTGGCCCACTCCCTGTAGGTGGGGCTTCCGGGCAGGAGTCTCCTGTTGACTCCCATCGCGAGGGGGTAGTTGCAGAGACGGTCGACGGGCTCGTCAGCCAGTGCTGCGAGTCCCCTTTCCATGTGTGTCATTGGTTTGACCATGTTTACACCTCTATAGGTTCAGATTGGGGTTTCAGATAACCTTCTGCTCTTTGAGCCAGTTTACGCAGTCCTGGGCGTTGATGTCCCTGTGGTCCGCTCCGATCTCCTCTGCGAATGCGGGGGATGTGGGCGGTCCTCCGATACATACCTTGACGCTGCTGCGGTAACCGGACTCCTTGAGGCCCTCTACGACGGCCTTCATTCCCTCCATGGTGGGGGTCATGAGGGTCGAGATGGCGACGACTGCAGCGCCCTCCTTCTCTGCGTTGGCGCAGATGTCTGCGGGCGGGATGTCCTTTCCGAGGTCGATGGTCTCGAAACCGGATGCAGTGAGCATGGTCTTGACGATGTTCTTTCCGATGTCGTGTACGTCTCCCTCGACGACTGCGACGATCGCTTTCTTCATTGCGGCCGCGTCTGCCTTGGGGATTGCGGGCAGAAGGATGTCCAGTCCGGCGTACATGGTGTGTGCGGACATCAGTACCTGGGGCAGGAACATCTTGTGGGCGGCGTAGTTGTCACCGACGATTCCCATACCCTTGACGAGTCCTTCGTTGATCGCTTCGAGAGCAGGCACACCGTTGTCGAGTGCCTCCTGCGCCCCTGCCTTTGCGTCCGCCATTCTCCCTCTCAGGACGGCGTCCGCCAATTTGTTGAGAATGTCCTCTTTCGACATATCTATCTATCCTCGCACAAAGTGCTGATGGTTGCACTCTCGTAACGTATATTAAAGATAGTGATGGATGGATGGACTATCCTAGTACTCCATGACCTGTTTTGTTCGATTTTAAAATAAAATTACCATATTTTTATGCGTTTTGTTACCAAAAAAGTGGTATTTTTTTTGAAAAACAGATGGAATATACATCCAATTCGAACATTTTCGCAGTTCATCGCGCAACAATCACATCCATTTTGGTTGCTTTTTGAAGAATTTTTTATCAGGTGAGGGTTGCATTTTTATGCGTATAGTATTTAAATCTTTCTATATAATTGGGTTTCCTAGTCCTTTTATCTAATTCGTCCTTTCATCCGATGGACCATACCGTATAACCATTCGTCCGCACTCGCTGGGGGTCGCGCATCCCATTCCTCCGATGTGCCCCATGCATCAAATATTATCGGCTCTCTGACTTCTAGGGTGGTCGGTCACAGAGCAATCCGACGAGGAACGAAGCTACGGGTAAGATTGCCGTCCGAGGTATCTGTTTCAGGACGGAGCAGTATCCCGTTCCGGGCCGGACCGTTGTCATCGTCTGCGATCATATTGTGTCGAAGGTCATTTCCCGAAGGATATCTGATAATTCCAAGATCGCGTATTATGCGGATGTTCACGAACATTCAGACTTTACAATTATAACAATTATAACAATAGTATATTCAAATATTCGGAGCGATATGGGATACCGATGACCGTATCCATGCGTTCCGCGACATACAGGCTCTACCCGAAGAAGGAGCAGGAGAGGATGATGATCCGCTTCCTGAACGGGACGCGCAGGGTGTACAACCATCTGGTCCATGTATGCAGGAACTGCATATCGTTGGGTGTGTCGATCCCTACGGAGTTCGATCTGAATAACATGGCCCTGAGAATGAGAAGAGAGGAACCCGATCTCCAGGACATACACTCACATTGTTTTTTAACTGTGGCGAAGAGGGTTCACAATGCATTTGTAGCGTGGATGAAGAGACACAA
>JAFPVN010000213.1 GCA_017395275.1 Candidatus Methanomethylophilaceae archaeon
GATCATAACAGCTCTGACGCCTTGACGAGGGGAGTGAGCTTCACGCCGATGGACGCCAGGTTCTCCGCGCCTCCGGCCTCCCTGTCTATGACGGAGAAGACGTTCTCCACCTTCGCGCCCTCGGCGCGCAGGGTCTCGATGGCCTTCATGGAGGAGCCAGCGGACGTGATCACGTCCTCGACCACCAGTACGCTGTCGCCGGCGTTCAGGACGCCCTCGATGAGCTTCCCGGTGCCGTGGTCCTTCTTCTCCTTGCGTATCATCACATAGGGGATCCCCGTCTCCAGGGCAAGGGCGGCTGCGAGGGGGACGGAACCGAGCACGACACCAGCGATGCGGTCGATCTTCAGACCGGATTTCTTCAGGTTCTCAGCCATGTTCCTGGCGATTATCTTCAGGACCTTGGGGTCAGTGCTGGCCCTCTTGATATCGATGTAGTATGAGCTCTTCGCACCGGATGCGAGCATGAAGTCCCCGAACTGGAGTGCGCCGCAGTCCACCAGCGCCTGTGACATTTCCGACATGGGCGGAGTATGCCCTCGCGGTAATAAAAAGGATGGCGAGGGGGGACTCACCAGGGCTGGTCCTTGACACCGATCTTGTAGCCGATGATGTTCGTTCCCCTGTGGAGGAACCAGATGATCAGCAGCAGGAACACCAGGGCGATCCAGTGGTAGCCCTCGATGTACGTGTCGTAGAAGAAGCTCCAGTCGAAGATCATCAGGAACACGAAGGAACCGAACACGAAGTCGTACTGATCCAGTATGGGCGCCTTCGCTCCCCTCTGTATGCCGATCCTCCTCTTGATGAAGGATCCGAACATGTCACCCAGCAGGGAACCCGTTCCGAGCACGAGGAAGATCTTGACCGCCCTCCATATGTCATCCCCGTATCCCCAGTGGTCCGCGGAGCCGCAGAGCTCGGAGAGACCGTACTGTGCCAGACCGATCATGAGTCCGCCGAGGAGAACTCCTCCGATGAACCCTCTCCAGGTCTTTCCGTCGCCGAGGATCCTCTTGCCCTTCCACGACTTCCCGAAGTCCACGGGGGTTCCTCCGCCCACGAAGGGGGCGAACGTGTTGGGCAGCAGGGCAGGTACGTAAACCCAGAATCCGATACCGATGATCGCCAGTATGTCTCCGAAATCCATTCGAGCACCTTTGCTCCCTTATCGCCTTCTATAATAAAAACATCCCGTGTGGAATGATACCGTCTACGTTATATGCGAGTAACCTCTTTTACGCCTGATGGCACCGGATTACGGGGAGTTCATGGCCAAACACGACGAGGGGATAAGGTACATCATCTTCGGCGTGATCACCGTCCTCGTAAGCTGGGGGACCTATGCCCTCTTCGTCTTCATGGGCATAGACCTTGCGGTCAGCAACATCCTGTCGTGGATATGCGCGGTCCTGTTCGCATTCGTGGTCAACAAGATCTACGTGTTCAGGTGCGTCGGGTCGTCCAAGGTCAAGCTGAGCGCGGAACTGGTGAGTTTCTTCGGAGGGAGGGTGTTCACCGGTGTGGTCGCCGCGCTGCTGTTCCCCGCGCTGTGCGCCATCGGACTGGGATTCGTCTTCCTCGGCGTCGAGGGACTTTTCGCCAGGGGGATAACCTCCGGAGTGGAGATCCTCCTCAACTATCTGATAAGCAAGTTCATCGTCTTCCGCAAGTCTGAGTCCGCGAAAACGGAATAAATGACGATGCCTTTCTGAAAAGCGTGACTCTGAGCGAGACCGTCGACAGCATCCCCGAGGGGGCCAGGAAGAGCATGGTGAAGTTCACCAAGGTCTTCGTGGTCGCGGCGATAGTGTTCTATGCGGCGTTCCGTCTCTCCGGGATCGACAGCGAGGTCGGCACGCTGTACTTCAGGTACGCGGAGGCCATGGCGTCGGGGAAGATGCCCTACAGCGGCTTCGATGCCGAATACCCTCCGTTCGCCATGCTGATCATCTTCCTGCCCAGATTGATCTCGTTCTCGTCGTTCACATATCAGATAGCGTTCGGGATAGAGACGTACCTGTTCCTGCTGGCGGGGGTGTACTGGACGTACCGCATCGCGGAGAGGTACACCGACAAGCCCGGAAGGATCGCCGACCTGTACATCGTGTTCACAATCATCCTCCTCGATTTCGCGCTCGACAGGTACGACGTGTTCCCGATGGTGATGCTCCTCGGTTCGATACACTTCTTCACAAGGGAGAGGTACACCGCGTCATGGATCATGCTGGCACTTGGGACGGTCACCAAGCTCTACCCCGCTCTGGCGGCCCCGGTCTTCCTGATCTACCTGCTCAGGAGGAGACGTTACGACCTCGCCGCCAAGGGCGTCGGGATCTGCCTTGTCATCGGCATAGCATGCATGGTCCCGTTCTTCATCGCCGATCCGGACACCGCGCTGATGTTCCTCACCTACCACATGGACAGGGGACTGCAGACCGAGGCCCCGGTCTCTAGCGTATTCATGCTCCTAGGCAACCTCGGGCTGATGGACGTGTCCTACGTGTTCAACTACGGCTCCGACAACATCTACGGTCCGGTGCCCGATGCCGTCGCGAAGCTGATGATGCCGCTCATGGTCATCCTGGTGCTGGCACTGTACGTCTACTACGCATTCCTCGGAAAGAAAGAGGGTGCCATAGAGGACTGCATGCCGAGACTGATCCTCACCGTCTTCGGGGCGGTGATGGTCTTCATGCTGGTCAACAAGGTGCTGTCGTCGCAGTACCTGGTATGGATGATCCCGTTCGTCGCCCTGCTGATCCTGCTGTCGGAGAAGGAGGACGGGAGGAGGGCGATGTACGTGTTCGCGGCATCCGTGGTGCTCACCCAGCTGAACCTGGTGGTCAACTATGCCTTCAGGGACGCGGGCGAGGAGTTCAGCCTGCTGGGCATAACCATTCTCCTCTCGAGGAACGTCCTGCTGTTCGTTCTCGTTTACTATCTGGCGAAGTCAAAGCATCTGAAGCCTTCTGCCTGCTAACTCCGACGGGAGGAAC
>JAFPVN010000214.1 GCA_017395275.1 Candidatus Methanomethylophilaceae archaeon
GAGGTTGGAATACGGCTCGTCCGTGACGCCTCCGGCAGTCCCCGAACGCACCGGATACCGTTTCGTCGGATGGAATCCGGCGATACCTTCTGCCGTTCCCTCGCACGACGTATCCGTCACCGCGGTATGGCAGATCAACAGGTACACCATATCCTTCGATTCAGCGGGAGGTACGGCGATCCTCCCAATCACGCAGGATTACGATTCGCCAGTCACCGCGCCCAACGATCCCCAGAGGGAGGGATACACCTTTGCAGGATGGTCCGAGAGGGTCCCGGAGAGGATGCCCGCAGGGAATCTCACGATCTCGGCGACATGGTCCGTTAACAAGTACTCGATAACATTCGACTCCGCAGGCGGTTCGTCTGTCGGCGCCATAAGGGCGGATTACGGTTCGGCGGTCACGGTTCCCTCGCCTCCGGAGAGGGAGGGATACTCCTTCACCGGATGGTCGGATTCGATACCGAGGACGATGCCGTCGCACGACGTCAGCCTCACCGCCCTCTGAAGGATCAACCAGTATGCGATCTCCTTCGATTCCGCCGGAGGTTCGCCGGTTTCGCGCATCGTACAGGATTACGGTTCCCCGGTCACCGCTCCCGCCGAACCGGAGCTGACAGGATACTCTTTCATGGGGTGGAACCCCTTGGTCCCCGAGAGCATGCCCTCCTCGGATACGGCCGTCACCGCCGTGTGGAAGGTCAACAGGTACACCATAACGTTCGACTCCGCCGGAGGGGAATCCGTCCCCTCGATCACGGAGAACTACGGTACGAGGATAACGCCGCCGTCCAATCCTGTGAGGGAGGGATACACGTTCAGGTCATGGTCCTCGGAGATCCCTGCATCCATGCCCGCATATGACCTTAGAATCACGGCATCATGGACGGTGAACAGGTACACCATATCATTCGACACCGACGGGGGGAGCGGGATACGCGAGAGGACCTACGAGTACGGTTCGCCCACCGTCTGTCCCGACGATCCCGTGAGGACGGGATATACATTCACCGGATGGAACACGGGATTCCCGGACATGATGCCCGCACACGACGTCGTGCTGAAGGCGGAGTGGAGGATCAACGTCCATAGGCTGGTCTTCACCGACCGCGGGACCGAGCATGTACAGATGGTCGATTACATGGGGAAGGTGATTGTGCCAGCATTGGAGAACAGGGGACATACCCTGTCATGGGATTCGCCCATAGCCGAGACGATGCCCGATTCTGATCTGATATACAACGCGATATGGACTCCGGACATACATACGGTGAGGTTCTTCGACGGGACGTCGCAGATAACATCGGCGACCCTGCCCTACGGTTCGCACATCGATTACCCGACGATGAGCCGTATCGGCTACACAGCTGTATGGGACCGCATCCTTGAGACCGTCCCCGACGAAGACGTGACGGTCACCGCATCTTGGAACGTCAACGTCCATCTTCTGAAGGTGATCAATCACAACGTCACCGCCGAGACCATGAGGGACTACGGCTCCAGACTGTACGCTCCCGATCCCGGGGAGAGGGCGGGATTCTACTTCGCCGGATGGAGCGTCCCGTTCCCGGAGACCATGCCCGATTCCGATCTGGAGATACACGCGGTGTGGAAGCCCACCATCAGGTCGGGCACGGGGAAGGAGGCGGGAACGTTCCTGGCCATGTCCGGGAACACCGTCGCCGTGGCCGCACAGGACCTGTCCGGATTCGACCGCCCCACCTTCGCGGTGGACGGCTCGTGGTCCGTGTCCATCGATGCCAGGAACTTCGGTTCGGAGGGGAACGTGTCCGTGTCGATGTCCAGACTGTCGTACAACCCGATGGGCGGGGTCACCGAGGGTGCCCCGTTCGTCTACGAGCTGAGGATAAAGGACGGGCAGAGGGACGTGCAGAGGACACAGGGCGACATGACCGTTTCCGTACCGTTCGAGGTGCCCGAGGGCAAGGATGCGATCGTATGGGTGCTCACAGGCGGCGACCCCTCCGAGGCGGAATCCGAGTACAGCGAGGGGACGCTGACCTTCTCCACCAACTACGCCACGTACTGGGCCGCGGGATACGTCGACGAGGAACCCGACGGTTTCCCGGTACCGTATGTGGTGGGAATCGCGGGCATAGGCATGGCTGGGGCTGCGGCGGCCGTCGTGTGCATAATGAGGCGCATCAGGACGATATAAATCCCGTTTTTATACAAGTAAAACGTTCGGTTCTCCCATGAAGAGGACCAGCATCCTAGGCGAGAAGGCGGCCCTTGTGGTCGTGGACGTTCAGCGCAAGTTCTCCCTGGACAGGCCGGAGTGGCCCGAGCTGAGGCAGAAGGGCGTCGAGGGGATGAACAGATACATGGACATGTTCCGCAGGGCGGGACGCCCGGTGATCCTGATGGCGTTCGAGGGCGATACCCACAACCCCTACTTCGGTGACGACGGGGATGAATGGCTCCAGGGACTGGATGTGAAGCCCACCGACCTGGTGGTCACCAAGTACGGAATGAGCTCCTTCAAGGACACCAAGCTTGATCAGACCCTGAAGGACACTGATTCCGACTTAATCATCGTGATCGGGATGTACGCGGAGTTCTGCGTCGCCGCCACATTCTTCTCCGGCATCGAGCACGATTACAGCTCCTACGTCGGCCACAACGGAATGATCGCATGGAACAACCCCGGAGGCCTCGAGGCCACCGAGCTTCTGTGCGGCACCGTCACCGAGGAACTGGTAAAAGAGAAGTTAGGTCTCTGACCGTACGCAAACGGCGGCATGCCGCAGCCATCTTTTCTTTTCTGTAAATTAAACAGGCTCTCTGACTTCTAGGGTGGTCAGACACAGATCAATCCGACGGGGAACGAAGCTACGGGTAAGATTGCCGTCCGAGGTATCTGTTCCAGGACGGAGCAGTATCCCGTTCCGGGCCGGACCGTTGTCACATCTGCATTATATTGTGTCGAAGGTCATTTCCCGAAGGGTATGCGGTGATTGCACGATCGCGTATTATGCGGATTTTCACGAACATTCGGACTTTACAATTATAACAATTATAACAATAGTATATTCAAATATTCGGAGCGATATGAGATACCGATGATAGTATCCATGCGTTCCGCGACATACAGGCTCTACCCGAAGAAGGAGCAGGAGAGGAAGATGATTCATTTCCTGAACGGGACGCGCAGGGTATACAACCATTTGGTCCATGTATGTAAGAATTGCACACTGCTTGGTGTGTCGATTCCTACGGAGTTTGAATTGAATAACATGGCATTGAGGATGAGAAGAGAGGAACCCGATCTCCAGGACATACACTCACATTGTTTTTTAACTGTGGCGAAGAGGGTTCACAATGCGTTTATGGCCTGGGTGAAGAGACACAATGACGGAGTGGGATTCCCGAGATTCAGGTCGTACAAGATGTACGATTCGTTCACATACACCTGGAAGACTGATTACGGGTTCGTGGGAAAGAACGGCGAGAAGGAC
>JAFPVN010000215.1 GCA_017395275.1 Candidatus Methanomethylophilaceae archaeon
CGACGGATTCCATTTCCCGGAGGGGAACGATTTACGTATCCTCAGACGGAGACTGGGCGGACGCACCTGCCTCCTGGGAGGAATCGATATCATACCTACCCTCCTGAACGGCCCCGCTGACCGCATCGGGGAAGAGACACTGGACTGCCTCCGCACGTTCTCCGGTTGCAGCTACGTGTTCATGCCCTCATGCTCCCTGCACAGGGGCGTCCCCCTGGAGAACGTGAGGGCGATGTGCGGTGCCGTCCGCAGATACGACTCGAAAATCCATTAATCGCTTCTAGACTAAAACGATAAGTACCGACAACCACATCCGCACCCGTGGAACAATGACCGGTATCAGGGACATCATAGACAGGTGCAGGGAGAAGGCGCTCCGCTGCGAGGATCTGACGAGGGACGAGTTCGTCGCGCTTCTGTCCATAGACCCCGACAGCCCCGACTGCGACTATCTCGGCGAGACCGCTAGGTCCGTCAAGGAGCACTATTCCGGGAACGTCACCCGTCTCGGTACCTCCATCGGCCTGGACCTCCGCCCCTGCAGGATGAGCTGCGACTTCTGCTCGCTGGGGGAGAAGGTGGGCCTCATCACGAAGGAGTACGAGATATCCGACGATACCGCCGTCCAGCTGATCACCGACCTCAGAAAGAGGGGATTCTACCAGTTCACCCTCCGCACCACCGAGTTCTATCCCATAGAGAGGCTGGTCAGCCTTGCGAAGAGGATCAGATCGGAGCTCGGATACGGGTTCGCGCTCTCGGGGAACACCGGGGAGCTCACCCCGGAGAAGGCCAGAATGCTCAAGGATGCGGGAATCAACGCGGTTTATCACGCCGTCAGGCTCAGGGAGGGCATCGACACGCCGCTCTCGGTGGAGACCCGCTCTACGACGATCCGCAACGCCAAGGACGCCGGACTGAGGGTATCCTCGGGGATAGACCCCATAGGCGTGGACCACACCCCCGAGGAAATCGCGGACCTCTTCCTCCTCTACTACAAGCTCAACGTCGACGGGATGTGCATAATGCGCCGTATCAATGTGCCAGGCACCAAATACGAGGGTATGCCCGAGGTCTCGGACCGCAGACTCGCGCAGATCGTCGCAGTCGCCCGCCTGGCATGCGGGAACAGATGGACCATCGCCATCCACCCCGCCGTGAAGCAGGGTCTGCTGTGGGGATGCGACCACATATCCGTCGAGACCGGCGCGAACCCCAGGGACAACAACATCGACATGCTCAGATGGTCGCTCTTCGACCACGACACCGCCCTCAGGATGATGGAGGACGCCGGATGCGTCTTCGGGGACAACCCGTTCGAGATGAGGGAGGACGAGAGGACGCAGCACATCAAGGACCATCTGCTAGCATGAGCCGGACGGATTTCCTGAACTGCGTCTCCATGCTCCCCCACGACGGCGTGCCGTCGTTCATGTTCGACACCTCGTTCGGGACGGGATTCGCGGGATACAGAGTATCGGAGGTCTACGGCAACGGATTCGACGGCGAGAAATCCGCCAGATCCATCGTGGCCGGCAGGAGGTACCTCGGGCACGATGCGGTCCCGGGATCTATGATAAGCATGGACACCCGCGAACTGGGTGCCGAGATCAGGCTGTTCGACGACCGTCCGGCCATGCTGACCAAGTGCGCGTTCGATGACCCTGCAGCCCTGTACGGCCACACCCCGGCCGAAATGGAATGCGGAACCGTCGACCAGATCATCCGCTCGACCAACCTGGTGAAGGAGATGGATCCGGATGCTGTCGTGGCATCGTACGTACCGTCGCCCTTCCTGTTCTCCGCGGTGCTGAGGGGGCTCGAACCCCTGCTGATGGACCTGATGAACGAGAGGGATTATGTGAAGGACCTGATGGGATTCACGACCGAATGCTGCAGGATCATCGCCGAGAGGCACATCGCGGAGACGGAGTCCGAGTGCTCCGTCATACCGGGGGCGTACGACAACGTCGACCTCGTGGGGATGGAGGATCTCAGGGCGGTCTGCCTGCCGGCACTGAAGGAGATCTACGGAGTGATGTCCGAAGGTTCGCGCCCGGTCATCCTGCACCCCCATGGGACCCTGACGGAGGGCGATGGGATCGAGACTCTGAACGACTTCATGGATATCGGCTTCGAATGCATCTACTACGGCGAGAACTGCGACCACAGGAGGATGTGCCAGCTCACCGAAGGGAAGGTGTCGGTGATGGGCGGGATCGATACCGCGAAGACCATCTTCCTGGGTTCCGATGATACCGTCAGGAAGGACACCGGGGATGTGCTCGATGCCACGGACGGATACGATTTCATCTACTCCTGCTCCTGCTCCATAGACCGCAATCTGGATGCAGGGAAGCTTAAGATCATGATGGACACGGTCAGATCCCATACAACGCCCTGATGCGCCCCTACTCGTTGATCCTCTTCTGTCACACGGAACACATGCCGCGCAGCCGCCATCTGTGCGGACACTTACATGAATGTACCGCTATTTCTGAAAACTGAAAATCGTTCAAACAAAATGGATGTGCATCTGGAACATGTGATTTTAACAATATTTTCGATAGAATATTGAACAATTGTTCAAGTTGTGTGGTTTTGCTGTGGAATTGTATTTATATGTAGAAAAAAATTGAGTGGCAGTTGCTGGGATGCAACTTATCACACATTAATGGTGATTAGAATGGATATGAAAAAAGATATGAACATAATGGGAATCATCGGTATCATCGGTGCCATCATCCTTGTTGTCGGTGTTTTCCTGACCTGGGGAACCCTCGATCTCGGATTCCTTGGAGAGGAGAAGCTCACTGGTATGGACTTCTTCAACAAAGCCGATGGAGTCCTCGAAGACACCAAGTACACCTTTGTGCCCCTCGTCGCTCTGATTTGCGGAATAATCTCGCTCGTTCTCATGATCGTCCCCACCTTCATGAACACTGAGAAGTTCCAGACTATCAACAACATCCTTGGTATCGTCGCGCTCGTTCTCGCAGCCGTCGTTATCATCTTCGGAATCCTGTTCGCTACTCAGTCCTTCGAGTACCTGAATGTCAGCCACAAGTTCACCTACTACTACAAGCTCGGCATCGGATACTGGCTGACCCTGATCGGTGCGATCATCACCTTCGTCGGTGGAATCATGCCGATCCTCAAGAACAAGGGAATCATCAAGTTCTGAATCTAAACGGGGGCTCTGCCCCTATCTTAATCTTTATTCTTCAGCTTTCCAAAAAGTCATTATGCGTCCTTCGGTGCATATTCCGTTTGAAGTCCTTCGGCAACCGCTTATATAGGACCATTCGATTCTGAACATAGGAACATGCGATCCCATCGCATGAACGGAAGGTTAGAATATGGAAGACTTTTCAACAGGAAGAGGGGCCCTGTCCGTATGGGCGATAGTCGCCATCATCGGGGGATTCCTCGCAATCATCTCCCTGTGGCTGGCCACCACCAAGATCGGCGGCCTGGACGCGCCCATCACCGGATGGGACTTCCTCACGAGCAAGTTCAACGGGGAGCACGTCGATGACGCGTACACGTTCTGGAGGTTCATGCCCTTCATCGCCGCCATCGCCGGCGTCGGCGTAGTGGTGTTCACCGCTCTGCCCGCATTCGGCGTAGGCAGCCCCAGCATGAAGGTCGTCGGCATGATCTTCGGCATCGTGGTGCTCGTCCTCAGCCTGCTCATCATCTTCTGCACCGCAGGAAAGCTCGGATTCGAAGGCGACACCGACGGATTCAAGTTCCACAGGCAGATTGGAGCATACCTCACCCTGTACGGCGGAATCATGGCCGCAGGCGCAGGATTCTACGACTGGTTCTCATCCAAGCCCAAGACCGAGAAGGTCAAGGCGCCGAAGGAGGAGGCCGTCGCTGACGATGAGCCCGCAGAGGCCGAGGATACCGCCGAGGCACCCGCTGAGGAAGCACCCGCAGCGGCTGAAGAGGCGGCCGAACCTGCCGAGGAAGAGAGGAAGACCGCAGCCTGAACGCTGCGCCCACTCAAACCTTTTCCTTCAACTTTTCCCTTCTGCGTTCCCTAAGTACGACGCGCAGCCTGCCGCTCTCAAGATTGAGCAGCATTATCGAGAACAGGATCATCAGGATTCCCAGAAGGCTGATGGCGGTGACCTCCTCCCCGTATACAATGAACCCCGCGATGGTGGCCACCATCGGTTCGATGAAGGCGATGACGGACGCCACTCCCGCATCCAGTCCCCTGAGCCCCTCGGTGTACAGGAAGTAGGGTATCAGCGTGATCAGGATGCCCAGACCGAGCATGTACCATATGGCCCCATCCACCTCCGCGGCCACCTCGACGATATGCCACGGGGCGCAGAACGGAAGAAGAGCCAGACCGGCCACGAGGAAGGTGTAGAACGTCACGGTGAAGGCATGGTACTTCTTCAGGGCGAACTTCCCGAAGATGGTGTACAGCGAGTATCCGAATCCGGATCCGATACCCATGGCGAAGCCGAGCATGTTGAATCCCCCGGACCCGATGATTCCGGCGGTGAGCACGCATCCGAGGAACGCGAACATCAGCGCGGCCACCTTCCTGGCGGTGAGCCTCTCGTGGAACAGGATCACCGAGAATATCAACACGAAGCACGGCGCGGTGTACAGGAGCACGGCGGTCATCGACAGGGAGACCAGCTGCGCGGTCTGGAAGTAGAGCACGTTGAACAGTACGATGCTGCAGACGCCCGTGCCGAAGAACATCCACAGGTCCTTCAGCTCTATCCTCAGATAGTCCCTGTGCGTCACCAACAGTATGGCCGCCACCCCTATCGCGGTGATTAGACACCTGGTCTCGGTGACCTGGAAGGAATCCAGTCCGGCGTCGTTCAGGGCGCGTGAGAAAAGGCCTATGACACCCCACAGGGCACCGGCCACCACGATCATAATCACCGAACGGAAACGCGCATCCGCCATACTATCATCCGAGCCATGGAATCCCTTTATAATATAGTATCCCGACACGTAAATACGAGGAACGATTCCACCATTCATGGTCTACGGATTGTTTGAGGTGCTGATGCTGCTCTGCTTCGCCGCGGCATGGCCGTTCTCCATCGTCAAGCAGTGGAGGACCCGCAGCTCCAAGGGTAAGAGCATCCTGTTCTCCTACATCATCATGGTAGGATACCTCTTCGGGATCGCCAACAAGGTCGTCAACGACGACATAAACTATGTCCTCGCATTCTACATCCTCGACCTGTGCCTGGTGCTCATAGATACGGCTATCTACTACAGGAACACGATGTGCCAGCATGGTTCAGAAGGCGTCTACGACCGACCGAAGGGACAGTCCTGAGTCGAACATGCTTAGGCAGTTGCGCCGGGACTCCTTGATCCTCGCGAAGAGCTTCTTCGCCCCCGTCAGGTCGCCGTAGACCTTCCAACATCCCGAGGTCAGGTATCCCTTGCCCTTGTTCCTCATGAACCCTATCACATCGCACAACGGATATCCCAGGAATATCCCGAGCTCGTGCTGTATGTCCAGGCTCATCCTCTCCGAGAGGAGATCCAGCATATCGGACATGGAACCGGTGTATCCCATCCCGGAGAGGAATTGCCTCGTAGCTTCATCCGAAAGGGCCTCAGCGAGCATGCTGCGGCGGTAAACCAAGATCAAAGAAGATGACCCGCGGGTACGGAGCAATTTCGTTCCAACATCATTATTCTCGAAGGAGGCGAGGAGATCCAGCGTATCGTTACATACCATCTTGTCGACCTTGAGCAGGGATCCCGTCTTCACACCGGTCAGTGCGGGCGCGCATTGATCGAGAATCCTTCTCTCGTTCCCACGGGTCATATTTTTAGGATATCCTAAATAGTATATAAAATTTAGGTTAGACTAAAACTATTCCTCTCCAGGATCTGCGCTTCCCCTGGCGGATCTCTGCTTCAGGGAACCAATCAGTCTGGAGATGACGCTTTTCTTCGGCTCTGCCCTGACCGGTTCGGGGTCGGGTTCGTCCTCCACCGGCCAGATCATGTTCATGTCGATGTTGAACCTCAGCTCCTCACCCACGAGATGCATGTTCCTGCAGCTGACCTGGAGCTTCAGGATGACCCCGTTGCAATCCACCGTGTAGTTGGATATCGTTCCCAGATAGACGGCTTCCTTCACGATCCCGCCGTACTTCCCCGACGGGGTGCATATCGCTGCCTGCGGATGGACCATCAGGAGGATGCTGCCGTTCCTCGTCTCCGCATTCGGGAACATGAACTCCCCCAGAGGCGATGAGACCATGCTGCCGTCCTGCACGGCGGGGACGGCGTTCTCCCATCCGAAGAACATCGCGCTGCGCTTGGATATGGGGCGGTGATAGAAGACGTTCGGAACGTCGTATTGGAGGACCTTCCCATCCATCATGAGGGCTATGCGGTCGCCTATCGCGACCGCCTCCTGCTGGTCGTGGGTGACGAATATGACCGTCTGGCCGATCTCCTTGCAGATCTTCCTGAGGCTCTCCCTCATCGAGATGCGGAGTTTCGCGTCCAGAGCGGAGAACGGCTCGTCCAGCAGCAGCAGCTTGGGTTTGGTGATCAGGGCCCTGGCCAGAGCCACCCTCTGCTCCTGGCCGCCCGAGAGCTCGGTGAC
>JAFPVN010000216.1 GCA_017395275.1 Candidatus Methanomethylophilaceae archaeon
CAGGTCAAGGCGGCCATAGGGATCATACAGGACGATGTAGACAGGTTCATCGTCACGCTGGCGAAGCTGGCCAAGAGGGAGAGGGACACCCTGGAGATCGGAAGGACCCACGCTCAGTTCGCCATCCCCATCACATTCGGATTCAAGATCGCGGGATACGTCGCGGAGATGCTCAGGCACAGGGAGAGACTCCAGCAGGCTAAGCCCAGGGCATGCGCCGGCAAGATGGCCGGAGCGGTCGGTACCGGTGCGGCACTTGGAAAGAACTTCTTCAAGGTCCAGGAAGCGGTAATGGAGGATCTGGGTCTTTCGTACGAGCCCGCCGCGACGCAGGTCGTCGGAAGGGACAGGTACACCGAGATCGTCTGCATCGTCGCAAACATAGCGACTTCCCTTGAGAGGTACGGTACCGAGGTCAGGAACCTCCAGAGGTCCGAGATCGCGGAGGCCGCAGAGCCCTTCGACGTGAAGAAGCAGGTCGGCAGCTCCACCATGGCCCAGAAGAGGAACCCCATGATGTCCGAGAACGTCTGCGGACTCGCCAGGGTCGTCAGGTCGATGGTCACGCCCACATTCGAGAGCCAGGTCCTCTGGCACGAGAGGGACTTATCCAACTCAAGCACCGAGAGGTTCGTCCTCCCCCACGTCTTCGTCCTCCTCGACGAGATGTTCCACAAGATGACCGAGGTCTTTGAGGGACTCACCGTCAACAGGGACAGGATGATAAAGAACATCGAGTCCTCGAGGGGACTCGTTATGGCCGAGTCGGTCATGATGAAGATGACCGAGCACGGCATCGGAAGGCAGGACGCCCACGAGATCGTACGTTCCTCATCGATGATCGCCGAGGACGACGACAGGCAGCTCCTTGACGTCCTTCTTGAGAACAAGGACCTCCTGAAGCAGATGCCCGAGGCGGACATCCGCGCCGCCATGGATCCCGCCAACTACACCGGCGGGGCCAAGGAGATCGTCGACAGGATGGTCGCCCAGGTCGAGAAGGAACTCAACGTAAAGGTGTGAGGATGGAACTCTCCGGCACAGAGTACAAGGTCCTGATAATCGTGATCGGGATCATCATAGGACTGGCCATATCGTTCATGGCCTACTCCGTGATGGGGAGCCCCATGGCCTTCGTCTTCGTCCCGATATGCGTGGTGCTCATCTATTTCCAGATGTTCCACCCGATTCGCAGGAAGGAATGATCAGACCTTCGCGCCTGCGCCCGGTCCGGGCGTCTCGCAGTATATCTCGTCGATCCTGATCTTGATGAGGTTCTTCGCGGGATATTTGTCCGACTTGGAATGAGCGAAGGCCACGGCCTTCTCGTAGTCGGCCCCGCTGTTCTCGATGGTGACCTTTCCCTTGAACTGGAAGGATACAGGGGGTGCTCCCGCCTCTACAACGGATATCGCCGCAACGGGGTTGTCCAGCATGTTGCAGAGCGTCTTGTTCATGTAGTTGTCGACGATCCAGATCGTCTCGAGGTCGTCCTGGAGGATGACCATCCCCATGGGGGCCACGTTGGGCACCCCGTCCTTCGATGCCGTCGCGAGCATGAAGGTCTTGGTCGCTCTGAATATGTCCGCCATCTGCTGTGTCATCTTTGCCATGACCGTGAATCGCGGTGTTCCGTATAAACCCTTGACGGCCATGAGTTAAATATCTACGACAGAATCTGTGGGGCGATGGTATCGCTGGGATTCGGGGGCATGTTCGCGGAGGACAGGGTCCAGAAGGGGAGACAGGAGGAGCTGGATGTGGTCCGCGGCCTCTCGGTGTTCCTCATGGTGGGGTCCCACGTGTTCAACCAGTTCACCCCGCTGTCGCAGGACGACGTCCCCGGCGACGGATTCTTCGATCAAGTCTCCAAACTCATAGGCGCGTTCCCGGGAGGGGCGCAATGCTTCATGATGGTCATGGGGATGCTGATACTGTTCTCCACGACCGCCACTTGTAAGAAACTCATCAAGAGAGGGTTATTGCTGATCGTCGCGGGATTCGTGCTGGAGTTCCTGAGGATCTTCCCCGGTATCGTGAACATGTGGATAACCGGCGATCTTGTTTCGTTCTATCCGGAATACTCTTATGCCACCAACGAGCAGCTGATAGTCCTGACCCTGTTCTGGCAGGATATCCTGATCTTCGCGGGGATGGCCCTGGTGTTCATAGGGCTGATACAGAAGTTCAATATATCTGACATCTGGCTCATTTGCATCACCGTGGCGATGATGGTCGCCAACTGCTTCCTCGCGGGCATGGATACGGGCAACGACGCGCTGAACATACTCA
>JAFPVN010000217.1 GCA_017395275.1 Candidatus Methanomethylophilaceae archaeon
GGGTGGTCCTGTGAGCATCATGGTCAAAGGACTGGCCGCGGTGGGTGCGGTGTACTGCATCGCCGCCCTCATCAGGATGTTCGTGGGGATGTGATGTTCCATCCATTCATCCAGAAAGCGATAGGCACCCTGCTGGTGATCTCCGGGGGCATATTCGCCTCGCTGATGGTCCTCACTTTTGTCGGAGTGGTCCTGATAGAACTCAACGGAGGGGTCGTATGAACTGGTGGCTGGAACAGGCCCTGGGCATCCTGATCCTGGTTATGGTTCTGACCGCCGTGGTGTGGGAGGTCACGCACCTGATCGAGTGGCATTCCCTCATGGCCGACGGTCCCGCGGAATACCTCAGGAGACACGCCTACGAGTACGTCAGGTGGATGTTCGGCACCGATTTCGGATGGGTGAGGGGATGAAGTCCGACAGGATCCACATCTTCGAGGTCCGGGACGGGGACGAGGTTATCGCCAGATTCACCCAGAAGACCCCCGCCGACAGGAAGAGGAAGGAGCTTCGGAAGTCCGGGAGGAAGGTCAAGCTGTACTCCCTGTTCGTTAGGAAGTTCGTTCCCGTAGAGGAAAAGCAACTGCCGAAGGGCATGGAGTACTGGAAAGGGAGGATCCCGTGGCAAATCGCCCCCGAGGGAGCATCGCAGCTGAGGATGAGCTGGGAGCACATCCAGGACGTGTTCTACATCGGTTCCTACCGCGACGGTGAGGTGTGCAAACCGTACGACCGCACCGAGGACCTTTCCATCCAGCCCAACGGCTACCGTCTGGCGCTCTGTTACCACAGCATCCCCGACGGGAAGACCTACCTGATACTGGACAGGCTCGATTGGATATCAGTCAAGCAGACCTGCGTGGAGTTCTCCGGCATCGCCGCGGACGGCTACATGATGATGTTCACGATGGAGATAGCGGGTTCGAGGGACCCCTACGTTCCCAAGACCGCCCCGTTCAGAAAGGGATGGTATTCCCTGGGGAACGGTGCGCTGTTCTACATCGACGAATCCGACGACAGACTCACGAAGGAGCAGGGTTCCGACAGGCTGGTGGGGATGTTCCCCTACGTCGTCGTGTACCCCGGCTTCACCCAGGGCGATTATTCCGTCGGGAAGGGACACATCCCGCTACACGACGGGGAGAAGCTGGAGGATTACGTGAGGATCAGGCTCGGAACGGAACTGGGCGAGTACATAGAGACCGACAGGGCGAGGGATGTCGCCGGGGCATTCAGGACCAGGAACACGCCGTTCCTGAAGAAACTCATCGAAAGGGGAGGGATGGGACCGTTCGCAAGGGTGATCTCCTGCAACAGGAGGCCGAGAAGATGGAGGAAGAGAAGATGAAACCGAAGAAGAACGAGGAAGAAGAGGACTGGTACGACGTGACCGACAGGGAACTGGACTACGGGTTCGACGACAGGGAGGGGAAATGATGTTCAGAGTAGAGTACAAACGGATCGTCTGGCGGAAGCTGGAGGATTTCGAGGACGAGGAAGAGGCGTACGAGTGCATGGAGGACCAGTACTACTTCGACCAGAAGAACGGAGAACCGTTCGTCAGGTACAGGGTACGCGAAATCAGGAGGAAGAGAAGATGAGAGATACAGTGATAGTCTACGAGGTGAGGGTTGCCGGCAACGTGCTGGCATCCTTCTCCGACGAGGACAAGGCGAAAAGAGAGATGAAGAAGCTCCGTAGGGAGGGTCATCAGGCAAGGGTCTACACGAGATGGATCCCGGTGTCCGAGAGACCGCAGGAGAACAAGACCCAGACGAAGAAAAGGGAGACCAAGCCGAAGACGAAACCCCGTCCGAAAGCACAGCCGAAAACGAGGCAGGATTTCAGGGAGGGATGGTACGTCCTCAGCGGTGGATTCCTGGCGTTCGTTCAGAGATCGGAGGAACCGCTGGAACCGGAATTGCAGGAGAAGTACGAATGCTATCTCGACTATTCCGTCATACTGCCGCAGCAGACCGGTTTCGACATGGACGGAGGTATCGTTGCTTACGACGGAAGGGACATCCGCGATTTCATCAACGAGAACTTCGGGGTGGAC
>JAFPVN010000218.1 GCA_017395275.1 Candidatus Methanomethylophilaceae archaeon
CATAGATGCGAAGGTCGCCATGGAGAGGATCCTGGCGAGGGGCGAGGAGCTGGAGATGTTCGAGACCGTGGAGAAGCTGGAGGAGACCCGCAGGAAGATGCTCTCCCTTACGGCGTCATGGCATGTCATCGACAATTCCGGAACGCTCGAGAACACCGTCGCGCAGACCGAGGCGTTCCTCGACAGCCTGTGGGGAGAGGAATGAGGGACCCGACCCATCTCTACGAGGGGGAGCTCTCCCCGAATACGGACAAGGCCGCCAGGTTCGTGTCGCTCATCCTGCAGCCGCCGTTCATCGGCGTCTTCGCGTTCCTGCTGCTCAGCACACTCTGCGATTCGGTGACGGACACTATCTTATGTGCATGTGCCAGCATAGTATTTGCGGTGATCCTTCCCATGGGAATCATAGTGTTCTATGCCCGCAAGTTCGGCAACAAGGATCTAGATGTCGTGAGGAGGGAGGACAGGTCCGCTCCGCTGCTTATCGGTTCGGTCGCATATCTCGTCGGATGCGGGGTGCTCTACCTGATGGATGTGCCCAAGGTCATATGGGTCCTGATGCTTTGCTATTCCGTGGTCACATTCGCGGTGTATCTGGTGAGCACGAGGTGGAAGATCAGCGTCCATGCGATCGGATGCATCGGTCCGACCATGGGGCTGTTCTATGCCTTCGGATGGCCCGGACTGCTGCTCCTCATCTCTTATCCGTTGGTATGCTGGAGCAGGTATCTGCTCAGGAAGCACACTCCGCTGCAGCTCATCGGAGGCGGGATTCTGGGGTTCCTGCTTACGGGTTCGATATTCCTTCTGCTCCTGTGGTAAATATTTACGATTAAACGCTCATCACCGCCCCATGCCCGCGAATCCCGATAGGTCCGTCTCGGTACTCGATCTGATGTGCAAGGACAGGTACGCAGAGGCGGAGGAGCACAAGCGCAGGAGGGACGAGTTCGCAGCCGAGGCCAGGAACTGGGCCCTCAGGAGGGACCAGTACCGCGAGAGGTCCAAGGATGCGCTGCGCGAGGCGAAGGAGCTGATCCCGGGAAGGGACGCCATCAACGCCCAGGTCAAGGAGATCAAGGAGCGCAGGGACAGGACCCATGCGGAGGCGGCGGAGCTGAAGGGGAAGGACAAGGAGGCCTTCCAGACGAAGCGCGAGGAAGCCAACAGGATCCACGAGGAGATGCTTGCCGCCGTGGAGAAGGGGCATGCGCTCAACGATAAGATAACTGGGCTCTTCGAGGAGTCCAAGGTCGACACGGTGCTTTCGCAGGCCGCGCACAGGAAGTTCGTGGAGTGCCGCAAAGGGGCCGACCAGGAGCACAGGCTGTACCTGGAGACTCTGGGATCCGTACGCGGACTCAGGGACGAGTACACCAAAGCACCCGACAGACCGGGTTCGGAGTACAGGTGCCCGAAGGGTCAGAAGGGCAGGGACGCTCTGGACAAGATGAACGAACACCACGCTCCGTTGGCGGAATGGGCGCTCGGTCTCCTTCCCGATACGGACCCGCAGGAGGTCCTCGACATCGGGTGCGGCGGGGGCATGCTCATCGGCAAACTCCACGGCAGATTCCCAAGTGCCAGACTCCATGGTATCGACATATCCAG
>JAFPVN010000219.1 GCA_017395275.1 Candidatus Methanomethylophilaceae archaeon
CAGGAACGCAGCGATAAACATCCTGAACCGCGGTTTGGGGCTGCAAACCAAGGCCGGTAATAGCCTGAAATGCCATGACGGGAATCCTCCCTGAGCGCAGGATCTGATTTTAGGGCAACCACCCTAAAACTTAGAGAGCCAAAAGTGAAGAAGGATTAAAGGGTTTGAGAAGTGCCAGACGTCAGTCTCCGACGTTGGCCTGCTCGATGGCTTCGTCGATCTCCCTCTTGAGGTTCTCGGGAAGTCCCTTGATCCCGCCGACCAGGAATCCCCTGACGATCATGCTGACCGCATCGTCCTCGGTGAGTCCCCTGGACATGAGGTACTCGATCTGGTCCCTGGCGATCTTTCCGACCGCGGCCTCGTGGGTCATGTCGACGTCCGCGACGCTGGTCTCCAGCTCGGGGATCGCGGAGGTCACTCCTCCGTCCTTCAGGACGATGGACCTGCACTCCAGATGCGCCTTCACGCCCTCGCAGTTGCCCACGAGCTTTCCGCGTGCGACCATCCTTCCGCCGGTGTTGATGCTCCTCGACATGATCTCGGCGCTGGTGCCGGGCGCGTTGAGGATGACCGATCCGCCGGTGTCGATGTCCGAACCTTCGGACGCCAGGCAGATGGTGTTGTACCTGCATGATGCGCCCTCCCCGTCCAGATAGGCGACGGGGAAGCTCTGGAGGGTCCCCACGGGGTTCAGCAGGACGTAGTTGTTGACGTACTTGGCGTTCTTCCCGAGCCTGGCTACGGTCCTGGGCCTTACGGCGGTGTCCTTGTTCCAGTTGTGGATCATGGAGAACGACAGCGAACCGCCGTCCTTGATGAATATCTCGGAGACTCCGATGTGCAGCGCGTTGTTGGCGTGCCTGTCGGTGGTGCATCCGGTGATGATCTCCAGGGATGCGTCCTCCTCGACGATGATTATGTTGTGGAGGTTCTGCATGGATCCCCTGTTCTTCAGGAGCATGCAGGTCTGCACGGGGTGTTTGGCGTGGTAGCCCTTCTTGACGCGGATGAAGTAACCGTCCGAGTCCTCCAGATAGGTCTTGGCGGTGAATTTGTCCTTCTCCGGGTCGACGGCCTTCCAGCTGTAGTCCTTCAACCAGTCGTACTTGGCGAGAGCGTCCTTGGTGGACAGGAGCTCCACGCCCTCCTCGGCGTTGTTGGAACAGTGGCTCATGCCGTTGTTGATGAAGACGATCGTACCGTCGCGGTCGACGTTGTCGGTGGTGACTCCCACGTTGATCATGGATTCCTTCATGGTCTCGGGCGCCTTCTCCAGGTCCTTGACCTGCTCGACGTCCTTGGTGCCGACCTCGTACTTCGAGATGTCCACGTCGGGACCGAAGGCCGCGGTCTTCCCGAGCGCTTCCTTCACTCCTTTATCTCCACCATTCTGCATGATATGCACTCCTTGTATCCTCTTTCTCTGATGTCCTTCAGCAGGTCCATCGGGCGTCCCGAGCAGCGGATGAGACCCTCCTTGAGGATATATCCCTTGTCCGCTCCGATGTAATCCAGGATCTGTCCGGTGTTGGTGATGACCAGCGCCGACGTGTGGCGCGAGCACTGGGATCCCTTGCATCCGGGCCTGGGCTGGTAGAGCAGGTCGTGGACCTTGTTCCCTATGAGGTCGATGCTCTCGAGGTCGACACCGGACTCGGGCTCGTCGAGAAGGATGAACTCCGGCTTCTGGGCGGTGAGCTGCAGGAGCTCGGACCTCTTGATCTCCCCTCCGGAGAATCCCACGTTGATGTCCCTGTTGAGGAAGGATTCCATCCTGAACTCCTCGGCGTGGTCCAGCGCGGTCTTGTCGTACTTGGCGGCAGCGACGACCAGGTCGCCGAGCTTGACGCCGACGACGTTCGGGGGCCTCTGCATCATCATGCCTATTCCGAGTCTGGCGCGTTCATCGACGCCCATGTGTGTGATGTCGATCCCCTTGAATATGATCTTACCCTTGGTAACGGTGCAGTGCCCGTATCCCATGATAGCGGCCAGCAAGGTGCTCTTCCCTGAACCGTTGGGTCCGAAGAGCACGCATGTCTCCCCTTCCTCGACCTTGAGGTTGACCCCTTTGAGGATCTCCCTGCCCCCGGCCTCGACGTGAAGGTCAATGATCTCTAGCATGATTCCACCTTCACCTTTTAACTATGATTACCTATAAAAGAGGTGGGATGTCCAGACGGCCGCCTGTACGTCCGGATCCAGAAATGCGTTAAGGGGTTTGGTCGAGGACGCGAGGTCCTCAGAAGAAAAAGAACCCGATGTTCTCTTTCACGCAGATGTCCGCAACGAGTCCGAGACGCTCGACAGGGCCGCTGTAGCGCCTGACGGCGTTCTTCCCCTCCTCGGGAAGGGCAGCCTCTAGGGTCTTGACCTCCTCTGCGAGCTTCTTGGCTTCTTCGGATGAGTAGATCCTTCCGCTGGCGACGCCCTCGGGAACGGACGCGACGATGCTGCATCCCCTCCTCGCGGCTATCTGCGGGAGCTCGCTGTTGTCGGGACCGAAGGATCCGATGCATCCCCTTCCCTTGTCCCACGACAGGGGGCAGGCGGCGCAGATGGCGTTGGCCTCGTCGAAGTCGACCTGGTCCCATCCGGTGATCCTGTTCTCCGGAAGCGAAAGTGCCAGCGCCTTCTCCATGCCTGCCGCGTCGAGCTTCGAGGCGTCCACCCACCCAGTGTACCTCTTCACCGCCTTGGTGGCGAGCTTGGCGCGGTCGTCGTCCTTCTTGATCTTCTCCATGTAGATGACGTCGGTCTCGTCGTTGATCCTGTTCCTCTTCATGAACGCATCGTAGTCGGGGAAGAGCGCCCTCGCATCCTCCAGCGACACGATCTCGTAGCATTCCGCCGCGTCGCCGAACTGCGTGTGGTCGGAGACCAGCAGCTTCCTTATCTCTTTCTTCAGCTTCGCACAGGGTGCGCTGGGCGCATCCTTCTCGCATATCGCTATGCTTATTCCCATCCTGATTCACTCCTTCTTCTCCGCATCCTCTGCGGTGGATTCTGATTTCTCTTCGGTAGGGGCCTCTGTCGGCTCCTCGGCCGGGGCTTCCTCGGTTTCAGCTGCGGGTGCTGCCTCCGCCGGTTCCTCCGGTCTCTCTTCGGTAGGTGCCTCTGCAGGCTCCTCCTTCGCGGGTGCGGCCTCGGGCTCCTCTGCCTGTACCGGAGCGGCCTCGACGGGTTCGTCCTCCTCGTCGAAGTCCAGCTCGCTTCCCTTCCTGGCCTTGTTGGCGGCCTTCTCGTCCTTCATGTTGAACTTCTCCGCCAGGTTCTCCAGGTACTGCTTGCGGTTGTCGGAGAACTCGGTGAACGCGAGGAATCCCTTGACGAATGCTATGATCGACAGGATGTAGATGATCCCGACGATGTCCAGTGTCATGTCCAGTCCGCCGATGCCCATTGATGACAGGGAGTCGCCGCCGAGGGAGATCGAGAGGTGTCCCCCGTCGGTGAACATCAGCAGCATGACCGCCAGATAGACGGACGCTATGAACTTGAAAGGTATCCTGGCGTAGTTCCCGGCAGGATAGTACCCGATGAATATGGCGAACACGATCAGCGGGACGGAGTACACAATGTATCTGTCCAGATACATCGCGAACTCGGTGACGATCGGTCCGAAGTCGATACCGGCGCCCACGATCTCCTCGAGGCGGGGTCCGAGCCCCGTGAGCAGCGCGATGAACGCCAGCGGCAGCAGGAGGTATCCAGTTATCGCCTTGCAGAGAGAGTAGAACGATCCAGTCCACGATCCGCATTTCAGCGAGAAGTCGCTCATGTAGTCGCTCATCTCAGGCACCTCCAGACAGGGACTTGTACTTCTCGAGGACGGATTCCAGTGATCCGCTGATGCCCTCGAGCTGTTCGATGTACTTCTTCGCCTGCTCGGCCGTCGCGGGGTCGAGGCTGTTGATGTCCGACGGTTTGAACGAGAACTCCTCAGGCGGGCCTCCGTCACCCGAGAACTGGAAGGAGATCACATCGTCGCTCTCCGACTTCATGAGGTCGAGGGCGGCGTCGATGACGTCCTTGATGGAGACATTGTCCTCGTCATCGGTACCGATGACCAGCTTCACGTCGTCGCCGTCCTTCACCACCTGCAGGTCGATGCTCTTTCCGCCGGGCAGGCTGACGGCGAACTCCGCGCCTCCCTCGGGGACGAGGTCCGATGCGAGACCGTCGATGCCGGTGAGGCTGATCTCTGCGTGCGACACGTCTCCCGATGCAGTGGTCTTGGTGTTGCCGATGGAGAATCCGCCGGTATCGGACAGCGGGATGTTGTACACGAGCCTCATGTCGATCCCGGCGAGGTTGCTGCTGTAGCTGCCTTTCACGTGTATGGTGACGGGCAGGTTGAGACCCGGGGTCTCCTTGTCCATGTTGTCAGCCACGAAGAACAGGGCGACCTCCGCGATGGGGATCGTCGAATCGATTATGATGTCCGCTCTGGGGTTGTCTTTGTTGATGGAGACGGGTCCGACGGATACCAGGTCCCTCCTGGAGTTGCCGTCGCGCGACTGCAGGTACGCCTCGATCACGAGGTCGCTGATGTCCTGGTCGATCGAGGATACGACCGTGTACTTGCCGGTGACGTTCACCGCGGCGAGATCGTAGGTTATGTTCACTTCCTCTTCCGTCTCCACGTTCACTCCGCCGGTCACCAACGGGATGGTTGATATTGCGAGCATCGCGACGAGTGCAATCGTGACAATCAGGATTGCGATCTTCATCACGGTTGTGAAGGCCTTCATGCGCTTCGTATCGTCTTACCGATATAATATAACCGCCTGCACGCGGGCGGAAACGGTCGCCAACTATCAATACGATGAAGCGCATGTCCATCCGATGGCAGAGATCAGGATACGCAAGAGGAAGAGAATGAGATCCAAGGAAGTGAAGGCCCTCGCCGATGAACTGACGTCGGTCCTTCAGGTGCCCGTGTTCTCGGAGGACGACCCGGTCGACCTCGCGGAGGGTCCGGATTTCAATCTGATATTCGTGGGAAATGACATACTGGGTCTTATCTACGAGGACAAGCCGTTCCTGACCGTCAGAGGCCTTCAGAAGTACAAGCCCGAGCGCCGCTACGTCACCGTGGACATGGGTGCGGTTAGGTTCGTCACCAACGGTGCGGACGTCATGGGCCCCGGGATAACCGAGGCGGACGACGGCATATCAGTCGGCGACCTCGTATGGATAAGGGACGAGAAGAACAGGGTCCCGCTCGCCGTGGGCGTGGCGCTCCGCGACACCGATGGCATCCGGAGCAAGGAGAAGGGAAAGGCGATCCAGATGCTGCACTTCGTCGGCGACAAGCTCTGGAAGGCCGGGGAGTGACCGTGTCCCTGATCAAGAAACCATCATCACAGTCCGTAACCGCGAGGCCGGTGTTCATCGACCTCGCCGACTACCCCGTCAGCGACCAGGCGGGCGACAAGCGCATCAAGGTGCTCAGGCCCTCCGAGCTGGCGGACCTGAAGTCGATCAAATCGTACATACTGTCGAGGATGACCGTCATCATCGACCTCACCGGATACTCTGGCGACACGGACATCGTGTTCAGCCTCGTCAGGGACGGGGTCGGGGAGTGCGGCGGGAAGGTGTGGAGGATCAGTCCCACCTGCATCGTGGCCGCGCCGTTCGACGTCTATCTGACGGACGGGGAGTGATCCCGTGCAGGGGATGAAGGCAGTCTACGACCCCATACACGGGAGCGTCTCGGTCAGGGGGCCCTTCCTGGAGCTCATGGACCGCCACGAGATGCAGAGGCTCAGGCACATAAGGCAGCTGGGTCTCAGCAACACCGTCTTCCCCGGAGCCAACCACACTCGCTTCGAGCACAGCCTCGGCGTGTACCATCTGTCGGGACGCATGGCCGAGGCCCTCGGTCTGCCCAGGGAGGAGGCCGACACGCTGCGCGCGGCCGCGATGCTGCACGACGTATGCCACCCTCCGTTCTCCCATACGCTGGAGAGGACGATGGAGGCCGCCACGGGATGCGACCACATGGAGATGTCCCGCAGGCTCATCCTCGGGGAGGCGCCCTCGTTCATGGAGAGGGACAGAGCGTTCTTCGACGGCACCGAACCGATATCCGTCCTGCTGGAGGACAGCGGGATATCCCCCGAGGACGTCTGCGACCTGATAATCAACCCCGTATCCGATATCGGGTGGTTCGACCAGGGTCCGGAGAAGAAGTCCTTCTTCGCATCCAAGGACTACGCGCACCAGATCATACACGGTCCGGTGGACGCGGACCAGATGGACTACCTGATGAGGGATGCCCACTACACGGGCGTCAACCACGGGTCCATAGACGCGGAACGCATATTGTCCCAGATGTGCCTGCATAACGACAAGGTGGTCCTCCGCAAGGGAGGCATAACGGCGGCCGAGGGACTCATGGTGTCCCGTTCGCTGATGTACACCACCGTCTACTATCACAAGACCGTGAAGGTCATAGAGGCCATGCTCAGGCGCGCCGTGGAGATATCCGGGCTCGACCTGTCGGAGCTGTATCTCATGACCGACGCCGACCTGATCTCCGCGCTGCTGGGATCCGGGGGCAAGTCCGCGGACCTCATGCGCAGCGTGATGAACCGCAGGCTCCACAAGAAGTGTCTGACCGTGTACTCGATCGACGCGGACGAGGATTTCAAGGCAGCCCTGGTGAAGTATTCCAATCCAGAGGGGCGCCGTCAGCTGGAGGAGGAGATCGCATCCGCGGCCGGCACCGACCCCAGGGACGTGATCGTGGACATCCCGTCGGAGTCCACGCTGCTGTCAAAGATAAAGATAGGGAAGACCGACGTGTCCATACTGGATTCCGAGGACAGGGTGAGGTCCATAACCAAGTACTCCTCCGTCGCCAAGGCGCTGCAGTCGCGCGGTGCGATAGACTGGTCGGTGATGGTGTCCGCTCCGGCGAAGGATTACGAGAACGTGCGCCGCGCGGCATCCAGGGTCTTAGCCTTTGACGACGCCGATCGGCCTTAACTTCGCGACCTTCCCTGCGAGGCCGCTGCCGCATACCACGGACACGACGGTATCCATGTCCTTGTACGCCTGAGGGGCCTCCTCCACGAGACCCTCGTCGGATCCCTTCCTGAGGGTTATGCCCCTTCCGCTGAGGTCCGCCTCGACATCCCTGGCACTTATGGAGTTGGTGGCCTTCCTGGACATCTGCCTGCCCGCTCCGTGGCATGTGGTGCCGAAGCTCTCCTCCATGGCGCCCGGCAGCCCCACGAGTATGTAGGTACCGGCGCTCATGTCCCCGGGGATGATGACCGGCTGGCCGACGTCCCTGTACCTGAGCGTGATCTCGGGCCTTCCCGCCGCGAACGCGCGGGTGGCACCCTTCCTGTGGACGAGGACGTCCGCGTTGTGGCCGTCCACGCTGTGCCTCTCCTTCTTGGCGATGTTGTGCGCCACGTCGTACACCACGTCCATGCCCATGTTCTCGGCGGAATCCCCCAGCACCTGCTCGAAGGACTCCCTCACCCAGTGGGTGATCATCTGCCTGTTGGCCCAGGCGTAGTTGGCGCCGCAGGACATCGCCCTGTAGTACTCGTCACCCAGTCTGGTGTTCAGAGGGGCGCATGCCAGCTGCCTGTCGGGGAGGACGACGTTGTTCTCCTTGACGTAGCGCTCCATCAGCTGGAGGTAATCGGTGGCGATCTGGTGGCCGCATCCCCTCGAACCGCAGTGGACGGTGATGGTTATGCATCCCTCCTTCAGTCCGAAGGCCTTGGCCGCGCGCTCGTCGAACACCTTGTCCACGACATCCACCTCGAGGAAGTGGTTGCCGGAACCCAGCGAACCCAGCTGCGGGAGGCCTCTCTTCCTTGCCTTGTCGCTGACCAGGGACTCGTCCGCCGAGGGCATGCATCCGCCCTCCTCGGTGACCTCCAGGTCCCTCTCCCATCCGAATCCGTTCTCGACGGCCCAGACGGAACCGTTCTGGAGGATGTCGCTCAGCTCCTTCTGCCCGACCTTCTTGAGCCCCTTGGAACCCAGTCCCGAGGGGACGTTGGCGTAGAGGGCGTCCATGATGGAATCCATCTTTCCCTTCACGTCGTCGAGGGTGAGGTCGGTCCTGATGGTCCTGACCCCGCAGTTGATGTCGAACCCGATGCCCCCGGGCGAGATGGACCCGCTGTCGGCATCGACAGCCGCTACGCCTCCGATGGGGAATCCGTATCCCCAGTGGATGTCGGGCATGGCCATGGAGCTCCCTACGATCCCGGGGAGGCACGCCACGTTCGCCGCCTGCTGCGGAGCGTTGTCGTTCCTTATCTGTGCCAGCATGGACTCGTCGGCGTAGATTATGGCGTTCGTGAGCATACCGGGGACGTGTCCCTTCGGTATCTCCCATCTGTTGTCGCCGACCTTATTAAGAACACCTTCCCATGCCATGCCAATCACCGAATCTTGAAGAATGAGGGGCCTGGGCCGAGATTTGAACCCGAGTCAAGAGATCCACAGTCTCCTAGGATAACCAAGCTACCCTACCCAAGCCATTGTGGTAAGTGGCTTGAACGAATCGTTATAGATAAAGGTTTGGTGACTCCCGCGGTACCGAAGAGGGTGCGTCTCCGTCAAAACGGTATGCGTTTTGTCTGATTTTGAGCAAATGCTTTATTAATAAAGTCTTCAAATACCCTGCATGGTAAAGAGAGACATCATTTCGGTCCTCGACATGAAGGACGATATGCCCGAGCTGGTCGACCTTGCGATCAAGCTCAAGAAGGAACGCGGCAACCACGGCGACCCCCTCAAGGGGAAGACGCTGGCCATGATTTTCGAGAAGCCCAGCACCAGGACCAGGATCTCGTTCGACGTCGGTATCACCGAGCTCGGCGGACACGCGCTGTACCTCGATGCCGGCAAGATGCAGTTCGGACACGGCGAGACCGTGGAGGACACCGCGAACGTCATGAGCAGGTTCGTCCATGGGATCATGTACCGCGCATTCGACAACAAGGTCATGCTGGCACTGGCCAAGAACGCACAGATTCCGATCATCAGCGGCCTCGACGACCTCGAGCACCCCTGCCAGGCACTGGCGGACATGGTCACCATCAAGGAGAAGAAGGGCGGATTCAAGGGAAGGAAGCTCGTCTATCTGGGTGACGGTAACAACGTCTGCAACTCGCTGCTCCTGGCATGCGCGGTCATGGGGATGGACATGGTCGCATGCTGCCCCAAGGTCAGGATGCCCAACGCCCAGATCCTCGCCGACGCCCAGAGGATCGCCAAGGAGAACGGCTGTACCGTCCAGGCGATGACCGACCCCATGGTCGCATGCAAGGACGCCGACGTGCTCTACACGGACACATGGATCTCCATGGGCGACA